>NZ_JBGLYV010000065.1:0-32299 GCF_047304225.1 Pseudomonas sp. Pseusp3
GGCATGACACGGCGACCATCATCAACGGCATGCTCAACGATCATTCGTTGAAGGTGGATACGGTGTGACCTGAAAACCTGAACGAAAAAATCCGCCATTCCTGTTTAAGGGATGGCGGTTTTTTCATTCAATGGTTTCCAGCCAGGGTTTTGCCTGGCCACTGGAGTCTTTAACGCAGAACTCCGGTAGTAATCGTCCAGGGATCAGACTCTGAGTTGTCACCATAGTCTGCCAGCGCGATGAATTGATAAGTGGTTTCGTATTCCAGACGTGTAACCAGTCTGGCCCATTTACCGTTATCGTCGGTCGGTTCCAGCTTCGGATCGGTGACGCCATTGATCTTCAGCTTGATCTGCGCTGACGGGGCCGCATCACCCCTGACAATTACATGGTTGTATGGGGTGCTACCGTTGTCCTCGATCAGGCCGTCCGAATCGTACACGCGGGTATTGCGCGGCTTGATGGTGGATGCCACGGTAAAAGTGCGGGGTGGCGCAGTGATTTCCTCATCGCCATAGTCCGCCTTGGCGGCGAGGCTGTAGGCGCCGTCTGTCACATCGAGCAGAATGTTCCAGGCACCATCGCCGGGATCGGCAGTTGCGATGGCATCTTTCATGGGGGCGCCGCCATTGAGTAGTTGAATGCTCTCACCGGGCATGGCATGCCCCTTGATGATCAACTGACTCTTGTCGGTTGTGCCATCTTCAGGAACAGAAGGGCCGCCTTCGGATTCGAGGACGTCATCCAGGCTCAATTCCACATCCAATGCGGCGCGGAAGGTGAAAGCGCTGGATTCTTTGTCATTGGCCGCCCTGATCCTGATGCTGTAGTTGCCAGCGGTCAGCCCGTCGAAGGTGAGTTTGAACAGCCCATCACGGTCAACAGTGGCTCTCTTGCCCGTGGAGGTGTTGCCGTTGATCGCTTCTACTTCCATATCGGGAGGTGCGTAGCCGGAGAACTCCAGCGAGTCGCCGTCGTAGGTGCCGCCATTTTCGATCGGGCCATCCTTGCCAGTGACTTTGTCGATGATCGGCGTCTCGGTCGCCAGAACGAACGTTTTGGGCGGACGGGAATAATCGTAAGGCACGGATTTCTCGATAGCGTCAAGGCTGTAGCGCTTGAAGTCCGGCAGCGTGAACTGTTTGATCCAGACTCCTGAACCATTGCTGGTCACGTCAGTGATTGTGTTCTTGCCATCGCGAATCCCGAGCGCCTTGTTTGCGCCGGCCGTACCCTTGAAACTCAGGGTTTTGTCAAAAGTAACGCCTTGTTCAGCAACGAGATTACCACTGCTGTCTCGGACTTCATCGAAGGTTACTTTCGCTGTTGCTTCACTCGGTGTGTTTGGCGTAAGTACCGAGGTGTTCGGGGGGGTAGCGGTCATGATGATGACTCCGGGTGTTGAAAAAGTTTGGGTGCCGGAGTGATTTAAAACCTCGTTGGATAGCTTGCCTACGCTCATAAATAACAGGTGCAAGCTGGTTTTCGATCAATGATCGGAGTGGCATTGGCTGCCTGGAAAGGTTGGCTTTGGCGGCCCGATCAAGCGCCCCATCGCGCCGAAAACACCCAGTTCCGTGATGGCCACCAACTCCCCCGACGTTTCGACCATCTCGGCAATCAGCGGCAAATCAATGCTGTGGGTCGCGCGAAAGATCGCGTCGATGAACAGTCGCTTGTCAGGCTGCTCGTCGATGTTGCGAATGTAGGCTCCATCGATTTTCAGGTACGCCAACCCCAATTGGGTCAGGTTGCCGATCTGGCTGAAGCGCCCGCCAAAGTGTTGCAGGCCCATTCGATAACCGCTGACAAGCAGGCTGTGACTCAAACGCTGCAATTCGTCGGGGGAGGGCAACTGGCTTTCGTCGATTTCCAGGGTCAGGAGCGGCGCCAGTTCCGGCAGGGAGTCGAGCAGGTCGAGGATAGTTCGCCATTGCACCGGGTCGCGCAGGGTGCTCCCGGACAGGCTCAGTGCCAAGGGCCTGCGGTCGGCCACCAGGTCGTCCAGCGTGGCCTCGAGCATTGCCATGTCGAACCGTGCCGACCAGCCGAGACGCTCGATCCACGGCAGGAAATGCCCGGCGGCTATCGCCTCGCCCTGTGGGTCGAGCAGGCGTGCGAGCACTTTGTGGTGCAGCACCTGGCCGGGGTCGGCACATTGCACGACGGGCTGGAAGTACAACTGCATTTTACCTTCAGTCAGGGCATCGTCGATCCAGGTGCGCCAGTCGTGCTGGGTGTGATTCGGCGCGGTGTCACGATGGCTCAAATGCACCCAGGGTCGCTCCGGATGTTGCCGGGATTCAGTCAGTGCCTGATCCAGGCGCAGGAGTACGGTGCCGATTGACTCACCGGGGCGGTAGGCGACAACGCCCAGATGGGCGACGGGCATGCAATCACTGGCACCGGTCAGGCGCAGGTTCTCCAGGCTGGCGCTGACATCGGCGGCCAGGCGCGCGGCATTTTCAGCGTCCAGACCCGGTGTCAGCAGGCTGAATTCGCCACCACGATTGCGTGCCGCCAGCCAGGTGCGACGCTCGGGCAATTGAGCCAGGCGCTTGAGCAATTCGCCTACGGCACTGATCAGCGCGTCAGTTCGTTGGCCGCCCAGTCGCTGGTTGAGCCCGTTCAGGTCATTGATCCGTAACATCAGCAAATGGCCATCGCGACTCTGTTCGCACTCGCGTAAATGGTCGGTCAGTTGCTCGTCGAGCAGGCGCCGGTTGGCCAGGCCGGTGAGGCTGTCCAGATAGGATTCGGCCCGCAGTTTTTCGCTGCGCGCAGCTTCTTCGCTGAACAGGGCCTTGAGCTTCTCGACCATCTGGTTCATGGCCAGCACCACCCGTTTCAGTTCCGGTGTCCGTGGCAGTTTCGACAGGCTTAGAAACTCGCGGTTACTGATGGCTTCAGCTTGTCGGACCATGCTGTCGAGGGGACGAAATTGCCGGCGCAGCATCCATCCGCCAATCACGGCGCTGAACAGCCCGCACAGCAGCAACCAGACCAGGCTGCCGAGGGTGCTGTCCCAGAGCTTGGCCAGGGCGAACTGCGGATTGCTCAGCACTTCGACCCGTGCCAGTTGTTCCCAGCCGCGCATGACCAAGGCGTCGCCACCTTCCGGGCGCAGGTTGACCAGATTGACGAACCAGTCAGGCACTGCGTCGATTTTCGTCGGTGCGCTGCGTTCCACCAGGGTTTGCTGATCCTTGAGCCTGATGACGCGGATGCTGCTGAAATAGCCGCTGTCGAAAATCGAACTGACCATCAGCTCCATCATTGCCGGGTCATCGACCTGTGCTGTCAGCGACAGCCCCAGCGCAGTGGCTGCGTCCTGGGCGTGGGCGCGCAGTTGACCGAGCGTTTGCTCGCGGGAGCTTTCCAGGCTGGCAAAAAAACTGCCGCTGAACGCCACCAGCAGGAACAGGCAGATGGCCAGGAACAACTGTTTACGCAGTGTCATACATCGCTCCTTGGCATGGCGGTCAGCCCTCGCCTATGTCGAACCCTTCGGCCTGCATTTTTTTCAGCACGTCCTGCCAGCGCGACAGCTTTTTCGAGTCGCTGCTGCGCTGGCCGCCGTTTTTGCCCGGCAGGTACAGGCCTTCGGCGTTGAAGGCGTACACCGGCAGCAAGTCTTTGCGTTGGGACGCGGGGCGGATATCGCCGATCAGGTTGTCCAGCACCAGTGGGTCGGCCGTGGGGGAGTTGTAGAACGTCAGCACCATGTGTGCCTGGTTCTGGTTCAGGGCCTTGACGTAGGTGATGCGCAGTTTTTCGCTGGGAATGCCGAGTCGGCGCAGGCTGAAATACTTCGCCAGCGCGTAGTCCTCGCAATCGGCGGCGCCCTTGATCAGGGCTTCAACGGGGGTGGCCCAGTAATCGGCCTGTTGCCAGATGCGTGTGTCGTCCTGGAAGTTCAACTGCTGATTGAAGAAGCGGTTCACCGCGTTGAGCTGCTCACGTTCGGGCGCGCCGCGTGCACTTTGCAGCATTTGATTCCACGCCTCGATCCGGTTTCGTGCCGGTCCCGGCGGGCCGTAGCGTTTTTCAACGGATTGCAGAATCTGCGCAAAATCCCAGTCGGCCCCGACCCCGTTGAGTAAGGTCAGTAGCAAACCAGCCAGCAGCAACCATTCGCCGAGCCGAAGTCGGAGCGCGGGCCATCCTGGACTACGCAGACTGCGGGCCATGTCTGGCTGCTCGAGTGTAGATGGGTGAAGTTTAGGTGGAGTTTTTACCGGGGCAGGGCAGGTCGTCGGACGGGACCCGCCACCAATAGCCGGGGGAGCTTCAGAAATTGCGCAGGGTTTTTTGCCTGAGGATGTAGATCGTCACGAGCACCGCACTGGTCAGCATGAACCCCCGTGCCCAGGGAAGCGGCACCAGATAGCAGGAGAACAGGATGCTCGCCCACATCAGGCCGATGGCGTAGACCTTGCCCTTGAGCGGGATGCCGTTGCCGTCGAGGTAGTCGCGGATCCATGGGCCAAGCCGTGGATGCTCAACCAGCCATTGATAGAAGCGCGGGGAACTGCGGGCGAAGCAGGCAGCCGCCAGTAGCAGGAAAGGGGTGGTGGGCAATACCGGCAGGAAAATCCCGATCACCCCCAGCGTCACGCTCAACCAGCCGATGGCCAGCAGCACGTAACGCAACATCAGGGGGCGGTTGCCTATGGGGTTGTCCATAGGCAGAACCTTAGTGGTGACGGGGTTTGAGAATCGCCGGTTTTTCGTCTGGAGCGTTGCACAGCAGGTACAGCGCAGTCAGGGCTTCCGGGATCTGCACGATCATGTCGTCCATCAGGTTGGCATCGGCGGCAATGTCGGAGAACTCCGGTTGCTCGTCGAACAGGCCCGAACCGACCATGATCGGCAGCAGCATTTCGCTGACTTCGTCTTCGGCGGTTTCGAACCAGGCTTCTTCGCGCAGGAACACGCCTTCCATGAAACCGATGCACCAGCCGCGCAGTTCGGAATCGTCCGGTTCGTCGCCCAGGTCCAGGTCGCACGGCAACTCGAACTCTTCGTCGGAGGCCAGTTGGCGGGCGATGTGGGCCTTGAGGCCGATCAGCGTGGCTTCGATCTCTTCGCGCTGGGCCTCGCTGCTGTAATGCGGCTCTTCGGCGAACAGTGCGTCGATCCATTCACGCTCGGGAACCGCTTCGGAACAGATCGACAGCGCGGTGAGGTAGCCGTGGGCGGCCACGTAGTCCAGCGCCTCGTCATGCAGTTCATCAGCGTCGAGGAAGACTTGCAGGCGGGTTAGTTGCTCAGCGAAGGACATTAAAGGACTACCTTGGGGAATGTTCGATGCGGGAATTCTAGGCCTTCTTGAGCGCTTGGGCCAGCCGCACGGTAAATGTGAGATTGAATTGAGTGTCTTATCAGCGGTGCCCTTTGCCGGACGGGGCTCGGGTATACTCGCGCGTTTTGTGATGCCCTGCTGGCGTCACGGCTGAAATGTGAAGCGACATGCAATGCGCACTTACGATTTGTCGGTGCAGCCTTGCGGGTTCTGAACCAGCCTTGCAGGGATGTTTCGGTGATTTTTGGAGTTTTTATGCTCGAACAGGCTCAACGCGTCCTCAAGGACATCTTCGGCTACGACAGTTTCCGTGGCCGCCAGGGTGCAATCATTGAGCGCGTGGCCAGTGGCGGCGATGCCCTGGTCCTGATGCCTACCGGTGGCGGCAAATCCCTGTGCTTCCAGGTCCCGGCACTGCTGCGCGAAGGCCTGGCGGTGGTGGTCTCGCCGCTGATCGCGCTGATGGACGATCAGGTCGCCACCCTCGAAGAGCTGGGCGTGGCCGCCGCCGCATTGAACTCCACCCTCAGCGCCGAGCAGCAGCGTGACCTCGCCGCCCGCATCCGCCGCGGTGAAGTGAAAATGCTCTACCTGGCACCGGAACGACTGGTCCAGCCGCGCATGCTGTCATTTCTGCAAGGGCTGAACATCGCTCTGTTCGCCATCGACGAAGCACACTGCGTGTCGCAATGGGGCCACGATTTCCGTCCGGAATACCTGCAACTGGGCCAATTGGCGGAAATGTTCCCCGATGTACCGCGCATCGCCCTGACCGCCACGGCCGACAAGCGCACCCGGGAAGAAATCGTCACCCGGCTGCACCTGCAAGATGCCGAGCGCTTCCTGTCGAGCTTCGACCGGCCGAACATCTTTTATCGCATCGTGCCCAAGGAACAGCCGCGCAAGCAGTTGCTGGCGTTCCTCGCCGAACGCCGTAGCGATGCGGGCATCGTGTATTGCCTGTCGCGCAAGAAAGTCGAGGAAGTCGCCACATTCCTCAGCGAGCAAGGCTTTCCGGCGCTGCCGTACCACGCCGGCCTGCCCAACGATCTGCGGGCCTACCATCAGAAACGCTTCCTCAATGAGGAAGGCCTGATCATGGTCGCGACGGTGGCCTTCGGCATGGGCATCGACAAGCCCAACGTGCGTTTTGTCGCGCACCTCGATTTGCCGAAATCCCTTGAGGCCTATTACCAGGAAACCGGTCGTGGCGGCCGTGACGGCCTGCCGGCAGACGCCTGGATGGCCTACGGCCTGCAAGACGTGGTGATGCTCAAGCAGATGCTGCAGAACTCCGAAGGCGACGAGCGTCACAAGCGCCTGGAGCAACACAAGCTCGATGCCATGCTCTCGCTCTGTGAAGAAACCCGCTGCCGCCGGCAAACGCTGCTGGCCTATTTCGACGAAGACATGCCCGAGCCTTGCGGTCATTGCGACAACTGCGTCGACGGTGTGCAGACCTGGGATGCCACCGAGCCTGCGCGTCAGGCGCTGTCGGCGATCTACCGCACCGGTCAGCGCTACGGCGTCGGACACCTGGTGGATGTGTTGCTGGGCAAGGACAACGAAAAAGTCCGCAGCTTCGGCCATCAACACCTCTCGGTGTATGGTGTCGGCAAGGCGATGGCGGAGGGCGAATGGCGTTCGCTGTTCCGTCAGCTGGTGGCCCGTGGTCTGGCCGACATCGACCTCGAAGGCTACGGCGGCTTGCGCCTGAGCGACAGTTGCCGGCCGCTGCTCAAGGGCGAGGTGACCCTGGAATTGCGCCGCGATCTCAAGGCGCAAACCGTGGCGAAAAGCAGCAAGAGCCAGGCAAGCCAACTGGTCCGCGGCGAAGAGCGCGAGCAATGGGAGGCCCTGCGTGCCCTGCGGCGCAAGCTTGCCGAAGAGCATGGCGTGCCGCCGTACGTCATCTTCCCCGACTCGACCTTGCTGGAAATGCTCCGCAGCCAGCCGACCTCGCTGGCGGAAATGGCCAGGGTCAGCGGCGTCGGTGCGCGCAAGCTGGAGCGTTATGGCGAGGCCTTCCTCGAGGTGCTCGGCGGCCAGGTCGATGCGCCGAAAGCGGTGGCCGACGTGCGTCACGAGCTGATCACTCTGGCGCGGGCGGGTATGACGCCGGTGCAGATTGCCGGTCAGTTGCAGTGCTCGGAAAAGAACGTCTACACCATGCTGGCCGAGGCGATCGGCAAGCAGCAGTTGTCGTTGGAACAGGCGCTGGATCTGCCTGAAGACCTGATGGGGGAGGTCCAGGACGCGTTCCTCGACGGCGAAGGCGAGTTGCCACCGGTTTCCGAGATCGCGGCGCTGTTCGCGGGCCGGGTACCGGAAGGGGTTTTGTACTGCGTTCGGGCTGCCTTACAGTCGGAATTCGAGATTTGAGACATCTGTAGTGCTGATGTAACGATTCAGTACAGATCAAGTCTTGCCTCAAGCCGAGGCTCATGCTTAGCTGACTAATAATTAGTTTTAATTTATTTCAGTCTGATCATGAGTGTTTTATGCCGTTAACCGATCAACACCGCTTTGGCATGCAATTGGCCCAGATGTCCCGCGGCTGGCGTGCCGAACTGGACCGCCGGCTGGCGGGCTTGGGCTTGTCCCAGGCACGCTGGCTGGTGCTGCTGCACCTGGCGCGTTTCGATGAAGCACCGACCCAGCGTGAGCTGGCACAAAGCGTTGGCGTCGAAGGCCCGACCCTGGCCCGTTTGCTCGACAGCCTGGAAAGCCAGGGGCTGGTCCAACGTCAGGCAGTACTGGAAGACCGCCGGGCGAAGAAAATCGTTCTCTGCGCACCGGCGCGCCCCTTGATCGAACAAATTGAAACCATTGCCACGCAACTGCGTTACGAACTGTTCGAAGGCGTCGATGAGGCGGACTTGAAGGTGTGCATGCGCGTTCACGGGCACATCCTGAGCAACCTGGAAAAATCCTGAGGCATAACCGGCTGCCAGGTTTTTGAGATAGCGCATTGGGCGAACTATAAGAACTACTCGGCAATATCGTGTTCGTAACGGATGTACGAACGCGTGCGGATGGTTTCTATAGATCTCAAGGATGCTCATGTTCAAGTGTTGGCGATTGGTTTTGCGCGGTGGTTCTCAGTGGTTGCTGGCCGGGGCCGCGGTCACTTACTCGGCATGGACACCTGCGCTGGGGCTGGGTGAAATCACCCTGCATTCGGCGCTGAATCAGCCGCTGCGCGCCGATATCGCACTGGTGGATGCGGCTGGCCTGGAGGAGAACGAGCTGTCGGTGAGTCTGGCAACGGCAGGCGAGTTCAGTCGTGCCGGGGTCGACCGGGTATTGTTCCTCGACAACCTGAGGTTCACCCCGATCCTGCGCGGTAGCCGCCACTTGATCCAGGTGACGTCCAGCAAGCCCGTCAGTGAGCCGTTCCTGAACTTCCTCGTGCAGCTCAATCGGCCCAACGGTCGGTTATTGCGTGAGTACACGGTACTGATCGATCCGCCAGGCTCGCCGGGCGTTGTTCCCGCCAGCGATGAACCGCTTCCCGGTTCCCCGGCGCCTGCATTCCCCAGTGTTCAACCGGCCGTACCGCGGTTACCCGTGACAAGCACGACATCAGAAACTGACGTCCCCGTGGCTGATCCAGCTGTTGAACAACTGGCCGCCAGCACCCTGCAAAACCATCAGATGCAAACCACTGTCGATGAGCTCAACGCGAAGCTTCAAGGCCAGGATGAGCTGATCGCCGGCCAGAAAAAACAGTTGGCGGAGCTGCAAACCCAGCTGGCGGAGCTCAGGAAGGTAAAGGCGCAACCAATGGCTTCTGATGCAGGGGCGCCAGCCTCCGCTATTGCTGAAACCCCCGGGGTTGGCTGGCTGCCGATTGCCGGCGTGTCAGCGCTGATGACGTTGCTGGCGCTGGGCTGGTTTGTTCGCCGCTGGCGCCAACAGCATCAGATCGCAATGTCAGAGGCTCTGTCGTCACCGCATGAACCGTTGGCTGAGCTCATTACCGAGCCAGTGATGTGGCCCCCTGTCATGCAACCGCCCACTGCGCATCGCGACGGGGGGCCAGCCAGTGATGGGCTTGAGCGGGTCGATAGCGCTCGCTCCATCCCGGTCGCCGCTGACGATGTATACCAACTCAACCTGGAGGATCTGTCCATGGCGTCGAGTTGGGAGGTGATCAGCCCAAACGAGAGCAAGCAGTCGGCTGCCCTGGCCATGATCGAGCCTGTGTTCGAGTTGGAGGCGCTACCTGTTCCGCCGACTCGGCAGCCACCGGCCGGGCTATCATAGCGGCGTCGTCAAACTCTGGAGTCAAGTCCCGTCATGAACACCGGCAAACCGGAAGTCGTCATCAC
The DNA here is from genome assembly GCF_047304225.1 of Pseudomonas sp. Pseusp3. Lineage (NCBI taxonomy): Bacteria > Pseudomonadati > Pseudomonadota > Gammaproteobacteria > Pseudomonadales > Pseudomonadaceae > Pseudomonas > Pseudomonas sp. Pseusp3. Next base: position 9,640 of record NZ_JBGLYV010000065.1, read on the forward strand.
CTATTGCACGCAATGCCAGTGGCTGTTGCGCGCGGCCTGGCTGGCCCAGGAATTGCTCAGCACCTTTGGTGATGACCTGGGCAAAGTCTCCCTGGTGCCAGGCACCGGCGGGGTCTTTCATATTTACTGTGACGCTGTGCAGATCTGGGAGCGCAAGGCGGACGGCGGCTTCCCTGAAGCCAAGGTGCTCAAGCAGCGGGTCCGCGACCAGATCGACCCCGACCGTGACCTGGGGCACAACGACCGCACTCAGTGAGACGCGGCCTCGGCGGTAACGGCTTTCCTGCTTGAGCTACTTGAGAACCTGCTGGATACCACGATCGCCACAATGATCAGCGCCCCCCCCAGCAACATGCGCAGGGTCGGGTTTTCGTTGAACAGCAGCCAGGCGACGGTGATGCCGTAGACCGGTTCCAGGGCGAACACCACGGCGGCAGTGCGTGCCTTGATCACCGCGAGGCTGGCGACGAACAGGCTGTGGGCGACACCGGTACAGAACACACCGAGCAGGCCGATCCACAGCCAGTCGATGGTGCGAACTTCGCTCAAATGAGGCGCCGCCACCGGCAGCAGGCACAGGGCAACCACCACGTTCTGACACAGCGCTGCCTGCACGGGCGGGACGCGCCCGGAGCTGGCACGGTTGGTCAGTGACAGCAGGGCGAACAGCAACCCGGAACCCACGGCCCACAGCAGGCCAGTGGTGGCTCCGCTGGCCAGATCAAAGTCAGGTGTGACCAGCACCAGCCCGACACTGACCAGCAGCACCAGCACAATTTCATTGGCGCGAATGCGCTCGCGGAAGATCAACCCTTCAAGGATCACGGTAAATGCCGGGAAGCTGGCAAAACCGAGCGTTGCAATCGCCACGCCTGCGACTTTCACCGCAATGAAGAAACTCACCCAGTGCCCGGCCAGCAACAAGCCGCTTAGCAGCAGTCGACGCCAGTCCACGACCTCGAGTTTCCGCCAGCGAGTCTGGCTGGCGAACCGTGCGAAAAACGCCAGCGCAAGGACAGCAAAAGCGGCCCGGCCGAAAACGATGATCGCCGGTGACGCGGCAGCCAGTTTGCCGAACACGCCGGTCAGGCCGAACATCAATGCGCCGATATGCAAGGCGCCAAGGGCAGTACGGGGAGTCATCGCGATCCTTAACGGCAAACGAACAGAGGCATCATTGAAGCGCGTCATCGCCCCTCAAGTCTGTCGGCAAACTAGCGTTTTTTGTCGCCAGCCTCGCGCCGCAGTTTCCCGGGCGATGCCCCGAACTCGCGCAGCACCGCCGCCGCGAAGGCACTCTGGGAGCTGTAGCCGACGCGGCTGGCAATCTCGCCGATGGGCAGTGCCGAGTTGCGCAGCAAACTCACCGCGATATGCAGGCGTCGGCTGCGGATGTAGTCCATCGGCGTCTGCCCGCATTCGGCCACGAAGCGTGCATGCAAACGGGCACTGGAAAGGCCGGCCACCCGGGCCAGGTCGGCCACCTGCAGGGGGTACGCCGCGTACTGATCGATGTGTGCATTCAGCGCGGCGTAGGGCAGGCGCCGACCGCCGATGGCGTCAGGCCTGCTGTTGTTGAGACTGGCCAGTAGCAGCACCGCGCCTTGTTGTGCGATCAGCGGATCATCGACCGGACTGTTCGCCAGCCAACTGACCAATTGGCTTTGCCCGGCGTCCAGGGGCAGGCGGCCGGCGTTGTCGAGCAAGCGCCGGCTGGACTCGGCGTGATCGCCCAACGACTGGGCAACCCATTGTTCGCCGGGTACATCCAGCACCAGGCAGCGGCTGCCATTGGCGCTGCCACAAGCGTGATGCGCTCCGGAGGGCACCACCACGAAACTCTGCTGGACCACCTGGCTACCATGGCCGTCGACCTCGAAATCCAGGGCGCCCGAAAGCCCGAACACCAATTGCGCGTGGTCGTGGCTGTGGACGATCAGGTCGTGGCTGTATTGGCGAAGCGTGAGGATCGGTCTCATCGCAGGTCTCCCGGTTCAGGGCGTCAGTCTACACCGAGCGGGCCTGCCAGCGCTGTCACAGGACTGACTTGACGCTGTCATGGACCATTAACCGGGCCGGGGCAGACTTGGCAAAACTTGCCAGAGGGTTGCCCATGACCAGCGCCGAGCTCGCCAAACCCACCCGTAAGCAACGCGTACGGACTTTATGGATTTCCGATGTGCATTTGGGCACCCGGGATTGTCAGGCTGAACACCTGTCGCAGTTTCTCAAGAGCTACCACGCGGACAAGATCTACCTGGTCGGCGACATCATCGACGGCTGGAAACTGCGCGGCGGCATGTATTGGCCGCAAGCGCATACCAACGTGATCCGTCGCCTGCTGACCATGAGCAAGCGCGGCACCGAGGTGATCTACGTCACCGGCAACCACGACGAGTTCCTGCGCCGCTATTCGAAGCTGATTCTGGGCAATATCCAGCTGGTGGACGAAGCCGTGCACGTCACCGCCGACGGCCGGCATCTGCTGGTGATTCACGGCGACCAGTTCGATGTGATCACCCGTTACCATCGCTGGCTGGCCTTTCTGGGGGACTCGGCCTACGAATTCACCCTGACCCTCAACCGCTGGCTCAATCATTGGCGCGCGCGATATGGCTACGGCTACTGGTCGCTGTCGGCCTACCTCAAGCATAAGGTGAAAACCGCGGTCAGCTTCATCAGTGACTTCGAAGAAGCCATCGCCCATGAATGCGTCAAGCGCGAGCTGCACGGCGTAGTGTGCGGGCACATTCACCATGCCGAGATACGCAAGGTCGGCGAGGTGGACTACCTCAATTGCGGCGACTGGGTGGAGTCGTGCACCGCGCTGATCGAGCACTGGGATGGTTCGATCGAGTTGTATCGCCTGGCGGACGCCCAAGCCCGTGAGGCGCAGTTGAAGGCGACCAGGGTTGCCGAGTTGGCCTGACAGGCATTCGGTGTTTGTACCGGCCTCTTCGCGAGCAAGCCCGCTCCCACAGATTTCGAGGTGTTCACAAAATCTGCTTCCACCAAAGCTCCCTGTGGGAGCGGGCTTGCCCGCGAATGGACCGCAAAGCGGTCCCGCTGGATCTGTCAGGCCGGAGCCTGCTCTTCCATCGCCGCCTTGTAAATCGAGTTCCTGGGGTGCGCAAACAACCGCTCCATCATCGGCTCGAAAAAGCTCAATGGCAGCGTGTCGTACGCCGGGTCAAACGCCGCCGCATCGTACCTGGCACAGAACTCGACGGTCGCCTGGTACTGCGGATGGTCCTGGAATTGTTCACGCAGATACCGATCCATGCCCAGGTGATGGAAGAAGTAGTAGCCCTGGAATATCCCGTGCTTTTCCACCATCCACAAGTTCTCGGCGCTGACGAACGGCTTGAGGATCGCCGCCGCGATGTCCGGGTGGTTGTAGGAACCCAGGGTGTCGCCGATGTCATGGAGCAGGGCGCAGACCACGTATTCTTCGTCGCGGCCATCGCGCCAGGCGCGGGTGGCGGTTTGCAGGGAATGGGTCAGGCGATCCACCGGGAACCCGCCAAAATCACCCTCCAGAAGCTTCAGGTGCGCCACGATCCTTGTCGGCAATTGCCGCGCGTAGGCACTGAAGTCAGCGGCGATGATCGCCCAGTCTTCCTGCGTGCCGTCCTTCATGTGGGTGAAGCGGGCATTGGCGTTCATAGGCAATTCTCTTGTGACTGATGTTATCTAGAACGGAACGCGTCCCAGAACCATGTCCCGATACATGACAAAATCGCCGAGCAGGCTATAGAAGGGGTGTTGGAACGTTGCCGGGCGGTTCTTCTCGAAGAAGAAATGCCCGACCCAGGCAAAGCTGTAACCCGCCACAGGCAGGGCCCACAACAGCATCCATATCCCGCGACCAATGGTCAGCGCCAGAATCAAGATAACCAGTGTCGTGCCGATAAAGTGTAGGCGGCGGCAGGTACTGTTGCTGTGCTCGCTGAGGTAGTAAGGGTAAAACTCGGCAAAGCTGTTGAAGTGTTTGATGTTTTCCACGACTGCGATCTCTGTGGCTATTGTTCTGGCAGCAAGTTGTTCTGCGGGTGGCATATTTGAGTCTAGAGTGATCAATGGCATCAGGCAGTGACAATAGGCGCCACTTTAATATCCTTCGGTCAATAGCCGTAGCATGCGGCTCACCATGTAAGAAAACGCCATGAGCGAACGAACGACTTCTGCAAGCTGGGCGATGGGGATTGTCAAAGCGCTGGAGATGGACGGCCTGGATTGCCGGGTTCTGTTCAAACAGCTGGGACTCGACTACGCGGCACTGGATGATCCGGACGCACGCTTTGCGCAGGATTCCATGACACGGCTGTGGCAACGCGCGGTCGATCTGTCCGGCAACCCGGCCATCGGCCTGAACATGGGCAAGGTGGTGCGACCGGCGCAGTTTCATGTGGCGGGTTACGCCTTGATGTCCAGCCAGACCCTGGGCGAAGGCTTTCAGCGACTGGTGCGCTATCAGCGAATCATCGCCGAAAGTGCCGACCTGAGTTTCAAGCTGCTGGAAGAAGGCTACGCGCTGATTCTGACGGTACATGGCGACCATCTGCCGCCGACCCGGCAAAGCGCCGAAGCTTCAATGGCCTGTGCCTTGGCACTGTGCGGCTGGTTGACCGGGCGTACATTGCATCCACGCAAAGTGTTGTTGCAAGGCGCCGAGCCGGTCGATCTGGAACCCTATAAACAAGCCTTCCATGCACCGCTGGTGTTCAATGCGCCATACGATGCGTTGATTTTCGAACGCGCGGACATGGAAGCGCCGCTGCCGACGGCCAACGAAGCCATGGCATTGCTGCATGACCGCTTTGCCGGCGAGTACCTGGCGCGCTTTTCCGAAAGCCGCGTGACCCACAAGGCGCGGCAGGTGTTGTGCCGCCTGTTGCCCCAGGGCGAGCCCAAGCGCGACACCGTGGCCCAGGCGCTGCACCTTTCCCAGCGCACCTTGCAGCGGCGCTTGCAGGAGGAGGGCACGAGTTTTCAGGCGTTGCTCGACGACACTCGGCGCGAACTGGCCGAGCAGTACCTGGCGCAACCGAGCATGACCTTGCTGGAAATTGCCTACTTACTGGGGTTCGCCGATCCGAGCAACTTCTTCCGCGCTTTCCGCCGCTGGTTCGCTGCCACTCCCGGCGAGTACCGGATACGGCTGCTGCAAACATCTGAAGCGGTCAATGACGCCAGAATGCCGGAATGCACAGCACAAACACCGTAATGATCTCCAGTCGGCCCAGCAGCATGCCGAACGAGAGAATCCACTTGGCGGCATCCGGCAGGGTGGCGAAATTGCCCGCCGGGCCAATGGTCTCGCCGAGTCCCGGGCCGACACCGGACACGGTACTGGCCGCGCCGGTGAGGGCGGTCATCCAGTCCACGCCGAGCAGCGACAGCAGCAGCGCAATTACGCAGATGGTGATTGCAAAGAAGAACGAAAAGGTCAGGATCGAACGCACGATTTCTTCGTCGAGGCGGTGACCGTTGTATTTCTGCTTGATCACCGCCCGAGGGTGAATCAGCTGGTTAAGGTTGGCCTTGAGCAGGATGTAGGCCACCTGGAAGCGGAAAATCTTGATACCGCCCGCGGTCGAGCCGGAGCAACCGCCGACAAACCCCAGATAGAAGAACAGCATCAGCGAGAAATTGCCCCAAAGGCTGTAATCCCCGAGTGCAAAACCTGTCGTCGTCACGACCGACGTCACGTTCAGCGCCACATGCCGCAGTGCCTCCAGCCAATGCAGCTTGGTGGTCCACCAGTACCAGGTGCCGAGCACCAGCCAGGTCACCAGCAACATGCCGAGAAGACCCTGCACTTGCTCGTCCTTGATCAACGCCCGGCGGTTGCCGCGTAGCGTCGCCACGTAGAGGGTGAACGGCAGGCTGCCGAGAATCATGATGACGATCGCCACCCAGTGCACCGCCGGTTGCGTCCACTTGGCCAAAGACTGGTCAGACGTCGAGAAACCGCCGGTGGAAATCGCCGACATCGCATGGTTGATCGCATCGAATGGGCTCATTCCGGCCCACCAGAATGCCAGGCTGCCGAGAATGGTAATGCCGACGTAGGCCGCCACGATCAGGCGCGCCACCATGTGGGAGCGCGGCATGACCTTTTCCGAGCGATCCGAGGATTCAGTCTGGAACAGCCGCATGCCGCCGATGCGCAGCAACGGCAGAATCGCCACCGCCATGCCGATGAAGCCGATGCCGCCGATCCAGTGCAGCAACGAGCGCCACATCAGGATGCCGGGCGACATGTTGTCCAGGCCATTGAGCACGGTCGAACCGGTGGCGGTGATGCCGGACATGCTTTCAAAAAACGAGTCGGTGTAACTGATGTGCTGGGTCAGCAGGAACGGCAGCGCGGCGAAGATGCACACCACCAGCCAACTGCTGACGGTCAGCAGGTACATATCCCGGGGACGCAGGTGAATGTGTTCCGGGCGACCGGGAATCACCAGGGCCAAGCCGGCGACAAAGGTGATCATGCTGGCCCAGAGGAACGACGGCAGATCGCCGGTGTGGTCGAAAATGACCAGCGTGGCCATGGGGACGACCATGGAGATCGCCAGCGTGATCAGGAAGATGCCGATGATGAAACCAATGATCCGTAAGGTCGGCAACGCCATGAGGTCCGCTCGGCTGATAGGGGAAAGGGCGCCATTCTACCCGCGGGGCGGGGCATGTAAACCGGCACTGCTGCGGCAGTTGCAGCTAGAATAGCCGCACAAATTTTCCAGGAGGTGGCCGATGCAGGCTCTCGACGCTTTGCTAAACCGTGTTTCCGTTCCACGACTGATTGACCCGGCACCCACTGCCGAGCAGCGCGAAGTGCTGTTCGGCGCCGCCATGCGCGCGCCGGACCACGGTCATTTGCAGCCTTGGCGTTTCCTGACGGTGGAAGGCGCGGCGCGCGAGCAAATGGGTGAGTTGCTGGCCGAAGCGGCGAAGCTTTCGGACAGCGAAGTCAGCGAAGCGGCCATCGACAAGGCGCGCAATGGTCCGTTACGAGCACCGCTGGTGGTGGTGGTGATTGCGCGGTTGCAGGATCACGTCAAGTATCCGAAGTCCGAGCAGTTGCTGGCGGCGGGCTGTGCGGCCCACGGGATTTTGCTGGCGGCGTATGCACAGGGCATTGGAGCGGTGTGGCGTACCGGTGACCTGGCTTACTCGCCGCATGTGGCCAAGGGGTTGGGCCTGGCGGAGGGGGAAGAGGTGATTGCTTTCCTGTATCTGGGCACCCCGCAGAAAGAACCGCGCGTGGCCGAGAAAGTCGACCTGGCCGAGTTCGTCAGTGCCTGGCCAGGTAAAGCCTGAACACCCCGGGCAAAAATGTGGGAGCGGGCTTGCTCGCGAAAGCGGTGGATCAGTCAATGTTGATGTCGACTGACACTCCCTCTTCGCGGGCAAGCCCGCTCCCACAGGTTTCAGGGTTGGACAACTGCGCCTGGGACGAGAGGCAATTCCAGGCTGGCAATGAACCCGCCCTCCGGGTGATTGGCCAGCACCAGACTACCCCCATGTCGCTCCGCCGCGCGGCGGGCGATGGCCAGGCCCAGGCCGTGTCCGGCCGCTGTCTGCCCCGGTGCCCGATAGAACGGCTCACCGAGCTGGCTCAAATGTTCGGCACTGACCCCAGGCCCGTGGTCGCGCACAGTCACGACGATCCGCTCACCCTGGCGCAATGCCTGCATTTCGATCGGCAGGCCTCCCGCCGGATTGAAGCGCTGGGCATTGCGCAGCAAATTGTCGACGGCCCGCTCGATCATGGTCGGCCAGCCCTTCAGATTCAGTTGCGACTCGGCTTCGAGGTGGACAAGTTGCTCGGGTGAACCGAGTTGCGCATCCTTTTGCAGGGTATTGAGCAAGGCATTCAGATCCACCTCTTCCGCACTGGCGTTATCGGAGTCGACCCGGGCCAGTACCAGGATTTCGCTGATCAGCGCCTCCAGTCGGTCGCACTCGCGGGTCAGGCGCGGCCAGAGCTGTTCCCGTTCTTGCGGGGTGGCCCGTTCGGCCAGCGCCAGCGCGATACGCAGGCGGGCGAGGGGCGAACGCAGTTCGTGGGACACATCCCGCAGCAATTGCCGCTGACTGCCAATCAGGCTTTGCAGACGCGCGCCCATGCGGTTGAAGTCGTTGGCCAGCACGCCAAACTCGTCGCGACGGCTGGACAGTTTGACCAGGCTGTTCTGCTGATAAGCGGTTTGTCCAAGGTCATGCACCGCTCCGCGCAGGCGGCTGAGCGGGCGGGTGATGGAAAAGGTCACCAGCAGGCTGAACAGGGTCAGCACCACCAGGGCGATCCCCAGTGCGCTGAGTGGCCAGAGCAGGCTCTCGCGGTGCCAAGCGTCCAGTTCCGGGTGTGGGATGCGGTAGATGAACAGGTAGGTGTCGCCGGTTTTTTCGCTGGTGAATTCATCAGTCAGACGCCGCCATGGCAGGCGCCGGTCTTCGTTGTTCTGTCGCGCCTCAAAGGCTGCCGCACGTCTCGGGAAGGTGCCGCGCACGACCGGATCGCCGCTTTCGTTAAGCACCTGAACGTCGATGTGATACTGGCGTTTACGTTGCTGGAGAATGTCCTGGGCGGCGTCTTCGCCCTGGCTTTCGTAGGTTTGCGTCCACTCTTCGGCCAGCGTGTTGAGGCCCGGGTGGCGGCTGAGAATCCATGCGTCCTGGTTGAGCATGTGCCCGAGCAGGATGGAAAGCCCTGCAACCAGAGCGATGGCCAGCCAGAAGCTGGCCAGGATACGCCAGAACAATGAGCGCACGGAAAATCCTCAAAACAAACACAAAATTCTATGTAGGAGCGAGCTTGCTCGCGAAAAGCAAATGGACGACACGTGCTGCCTGATGCCGCGCGTTATCGTTGACGTCAATCGCGAGCAAGCCCGCTCCCACATTGAATTGTGTGGTGTCAGACCCAACGGTGTTCAGCCGTCGGGTCCAGGGTCAGCGCATTATTGCGTTTTTTGCGGTTGTTGTGCTTTCCAGGCTTTGAACTCAGCCCACTCGGCGCGACGTTCAGCCTGTTTTTTCTGGATCTCGTCAAATTTCTTCTGTTGATCCGGTTTCAGCACGGCGCGCACGTCAGCTTCGGCTTTCTGGTGCTTGGCGGCCATTTCGTCTTTCATGGCTTTCTGGTCGGCTGGCGAGAGTTTCTCCAGGTACTTCTCGACCAGTTGCTTACGCTCGTGCATCTGCTCGCCCATGATCTTGCGGATCTGCTCGCGCTGTTCGCGGCTCAGGTCCAGTTGACTGTATGGGCCCTTGCCGTGCATGCCGTGCATCTGACCGCCGTGGTGCGAACCGTCCATCGGCCCATCCATCGGGCCTGTGCCTTCAGGCATGGCCATGGCGACGGTCGGCAGGGCAGCAGCGAACATCAGAGCGATAAGAGTCTTGCGCATGGTGTATCTCCTTGTCTCGTTCCCGGTACGTTCCGGATGAGTACAGATTACGCAGATCAAGGTCAGCGGCGGTCAGCGGAGCGTAAAGCTTGGGTAAAGATGAATTTGCGCCGACCTGACAAAACGTCCGGGTGACTGACTGTAGGAGCGAGCTCACTCGCGATGGGCTCACAGGCAGCGCTTTTTTCCAGATAGTATGCGTAATCGTTGAACTCCATCGCGAGCGAGCTCGCTCCTACAAGCTGTAGTAGTAACCACGGCTGCGCAGGGCCACGATGCGCGGGCGGCCATCGGGGTGTGGGCCGATCTTCTTGCGCAGGTTGCTGACGTGCATGTCCAGGCTGCGGTCGTACAGGGTCAGCTTGCGGCCGAGGGCGATCTGCGCCAGTTCCTGTTTGTCCAGGGGCTCGCCGGGTTGCTTGAGCAGGGCTTCCAGCAGGCGGCTTTCGGAAACGGTGAGGGTGAACTCCTGCTCGTCGATGCTGACCACCCCGCGTACCGGGCTGAAACACAGGTCACCCAGTTCCATCTGGCTGGACACCGCAGCCGGGTGACTACGACGCAAGACCGCGCGCAGGCGGGCGGTCAGTTCCCGTGGATCGCAGGGCTTGGCCAGGTAATCGTCGGCGCCCAGTTCCAGGCCGAGGATCCGGTCCAGGGGCTCGCCCCGTGCCGAAAGCATCAGTACCGGCAAATCCGGGTGATCGCTGCGCAACTGCTTGAGCAGTTCCAGCCCGCTGCCATCGGGCAACATCACATCCAGCACCACGGCTGCGGGGGCGGTTTCGGCCAGCGCGCGGCGTGCGCTCTGGCCGTCGTGACAGGCACGCACCTGAAACCCTTCCTGGCTCAGCCAACTGCTCAGGAGTTCACACAGCTCCTGGTCATCATCAATCAGTAACAGCTCGCTCATGACTCACTCAATTTAGCCATTGTCGACGTTTTCGACTTGCTCCACTGGCGAAGATACCGCAGAGCAGAGCCAATAGCGCTACCCCGGCGCCAACGACAAACCATTGTTGCTGCTCGGTCAGCAGGTGCGGCAGCGGACTGCTGGCCTGGGCTTCCTTGAGTTGCAGCTTCAAACGCTGGTTTTCCTGGCGCAACCGGGCCAGCAGCGGGCTTTCGCGTTCGCCATCGGCAGTTTGCAGTTGTTTGCTCAGTTCTTCCCGTTGCCGTTCGCTTTCTTTCAAGCGTTGCTGCAACTCGGTGATATGGCTGCCGGCGCTCAAGGAAAGCGGCGTCGAGTTTCCACCCTCGGCGTTTTCTTCACCGTGGGCGGGTGCCACGACCGACAACGTGACCAACATCAGACACAACGGACCCTTGCGCATCGCGACTCCTGATTCCAATACGAGTATTGGGCAGGTTGTCGGCCGGCAATCGAGAATAATGAGCGATTGAGAACGCGATGAACCGACAAGGTTCATCGCGTGGGGATGTTTTACGGCAGGACTTGTTTGAACGGCTTCACCAGAACGTTGGCGTAGACGCCCGCGGCGATGTACGGATCAGCGTCTGCCCAGGCCTGTGCTGCGCTCAGGGAGTCGAATTCGGCAACGATCAGGCTGCCGGTGAAACCCGCCGCGCCCGGATCATTGCTGTCGACGGCCGGGTGTGGGCCGGCCAATACGATGCGACCTTCGCCCTTGAGCGCTTGCAGGCGCTCGAGGTGCGCAGGCCGTGCGGCCAGGCGGGCTTCCAGGGAGTTGGCGACGTCTGTGGCAATGATTGCGTAAAGCATGTCAGTCCTCGGTTTTTGGCGTAGTGGTGTCGGCATCGTGCAGATGGCGGGACAGGTAGATGCCCTGGCCGACCAGGAACAGCAAAGTCATGCCCAGGCTGCCGAAGACCTTGAAGTCGACCCAGTAGCTCTGGAAGGTGAACGCGACAAACAGGTTGGCGGCGCCGCAAAACAGGAAGAAGGCGATCCAGGCGATGTTCAGGCGCGTCCAGACCGGCTCCGGCAAGGTCAGTGCGTGACCCATGATGCGCTTGATCAGCAGGCTGTCACCGACGAAGTGGCTGCCAATGAACGCCAGGGCGAACAGCCAGTTGACCACTGGAGCTTTCCACTTCAGGAACGTCTCGCTGTGGAACGCCAGGGTCAGGCTGCCGAAGACCAGGCAGGCGATCAGGGTCAGCCACTGGCTCTTCTCCAGCTTGCGCTGCTTGATGAACAGCGTGCCGTAGACCACCAGGGAGCTGACGATCAACATCGCGGTGGCGCTGTAAATACCGCCTACAGTGAACTCATGGCCGGCGATGTCGACGACCCGTGGATCGGTTTTGAAGACGATGAAAAACAGCAGGAGCGGGATGAAATCGATGAATTGTTTCACAGTGGCAGCCAGAAGCAGGATGTGGCGGCATAATAACAAACATATGGGCGCGCGATAGCGCCAGCTGATTTGAGGTTACAAAGCCCTGTGAATGTTGATTTGCACTGCCATAGCACGGCCTCCGATGGCGCCCTGGCGCCTGCGGTTCTGGTGGCGCGGGCGTTCGAGAAGGGCGTGCAAGTCCTGGCCTTGACCGATCACGACACCCTTGAAGGCCTCGACGAGGCCCGGCACGCGGCTACCGCACTGGGCATGCAACTGATCAATGGCGTCGAATTGTCCTGCACCTGGGGCGGCGCGACCATTCATGTCCTGGGCTACGGTTTTGACGTGAACGCCGTACCGTTGGTCGAGGCGATCGCCAAATTGCATGATGGCCGTTGGCTGCGCTCCGAGGAAATCAGCCGCAAACTGGCGTTGAAAGGCATGCCGGGGGCGCTGGAAGGCGCCCGCAAGATCCAGCAGGAGCTGGGCGACAGCGGTAACGCGCCGGCCCGCCCGCATTTCGCCGACTGGATGGTGCGTGAAGGTTTCGTCAAGGATCGCGCCGAGGCGTTCCGCAAATGGCTGGGCGCCGGCAAGCTGGGCGACGTCAAGCAGCACTGGCCGACCCTGGAGGAAACCGTCGAAACCCTGCGCGCGGCCAAGGCCTGGGTCAGCCTGGCGCACCCCTGGCACTACGAATTCACCCGAAGCAAGCGTCGTCGCCTGATTGCCGACTATATTCAAGCAGGGGGCCACGCCATCGAAGTGGTCAATGGTTACCAGCCTGCCGAGCAAGTGGGCAGCCTGGCCATTCTGGCCCGCGAATTCGGTCTGCTGGTCAGTGCCGGCAGTGATTTTCATGGCCCCGGAGGCTGGTCGGAAATCGGTGAATACCGGCCACTCCCGGAGGATCTGCCACCGCTATGGTGTCGATTCAAACATGACCCAGTTATTGCCGCCGTCTGAACAGGTAGAGAATGTGAGTCAATTTTTCCAGATTCATCCGGAAAACCCGCAAGCGCGCCTGATCAAACAGGCGGTCGAGATCATCCGCAAGGGCGGGGTGGTGATTTATCCCACAGACTCTTCCTACGCCATTGGTTGCCAGATCGGCGACAAAGTGGCTGTGGAGCGCGTGCGACGTCTGCGCGGGCTGGATGAAAAGCACAACTTCGCGCTGATTTGCTGCGACCTGTCGCAGCTGGGGCTGTTCGCCAAGATCGATACCGGCACTTTCCGCTTGCTCAAGGCCCACTTGCCGGGGCCGTACACGTTCATTCTCAACGCCACCCGCGAAGTACCGCGACTGTTGCTGCACCCGAAAAAGCGCACCATCGGCCTGCGGGTGCCAAGCCATCCGATTGCCCTGGCACTGCTGGAACAGCTCGGCGAGCCATTGATGAGCGTGAGTCTGATCATGCCCGGTGAAACCGACCCCATGTATGATCCCCATGAAATGCGCCAACTGCTCGAACACCAGGTCGATCTGATCATCGACGGTGGTTTCGGCGGGATCAAGGCGTCCACCGTGATCAACCTCGCCGACGGCGAGCCGGAAGTCATTCGCGTTGGTTGCGGCGACCCTGCGCCGTTCATGGTCGAGGCCTAGATGTCCGCAGTAGAACCCGTCGACAGTCAGGCCGGAGCCCAGCAGGAACTGCCCTTCGCCATGGTCTATGGCCAGGCGGTCATGGAAATGCCGCTGGACCTGTACATCCCGCCGGATGCCCTCGAGGTCTTCCTGGAGGCGTTCGAAGGCCCGCTCGACCTGCTGCTGTACCTGATCCGCAAACAGAACATCAATATCCTCGACATCCCGGTGGCGGAAATCACTCGCCAGTACATGGGCTATGTCGAGTTGATGCAGTCGGTGCGCCTCGAACTGGCCGCCGAGTACCTGGTGATGGCCGCGATGCTGGCCGAGATCAAGTCGCGGATGCTGTTGCCACGGGCCGAAACCGTCGAAGACGAAGAGGAAGACCCGCGCGCCGAGCTGATCCGTCGCTTGCAGGAGTACGAGCGTTTCAAGGCTGCCGCCGAAGGTATCGATGGCCTGAGTCGCGTCGGTCGTGATGTCGTCGTGCCCAAGCTAGACGCCCCGGAAGCCCGGGCACGCAAGCTGCTGCCGGACGTGCGCTTGTCCGAGTTGCTGTTGTCCATGGCCGAGGTGTTGCGCCGTGGCGACATGTTCGAAAGCCATCAGGTCAGCCGCGAGGCACTGTCGACCCGCGAACGCATGAGCGATGTGCTGGAACGCCTCAAGGGCGGCGGTTTCGTGCCGTTTGTCGAGCTGTTCACCGCCGAAGAAGGGCGCTTGGGCGTGGTGGTGACCTTTATGGCGATCCTTGAACTGGTCAAGGAATCCCTGGTCGAGCTGGTGCAAAATGAGCCATTTGCCGCGATCCACGTGCGAGCCCGAGCCGAATAACGAGTTGAATCATGAATCTGACTGAACCCCGCGAGCTGGCGCCATTGCTTGAAGCCTTTCTGTTGGCCTCGGGAAAGCCGCAATCTCTGGAAAGCCTGTTCGAACTCTTCGAAGAAGGCGAGCGCCCCGAGCCGCCGGTCTTCAAGAAGGCCCTGACGATTCTGGCGAAGTCCTGTGATGGCCGCGCTTTTGAACTGAAGGAAGTGGCTTCGGGTTATCGTCTGCAAATTCGCGAGAAGTTTGCGCCGTGGGTCGGGCGTCTGTGGGAAGAGCGCCCGCAGCGCTACTCCCGTGCCATGCTGGAAACCATGGCCCTGATCGCCTATCGCCAGCCGATCACCCGGGGCGAAATCGAAGACGTGCGGGGCGTGGCGGTCAACAGCAACATCGTCAAGACGCTGATGGAGCGCGAGTGGATCCGCATCGTCGGCTACCGTGACGTACCCGGCAAACCGGCAATGTTCGCCACCACCAAGGCATTCCTCGACCACTTCAACCTGAAAAACCTCGACGACCTGCCGCCGCTGGCGGAACTGCGCGAGCTGGAGCCGGATCCGGTGCTCGATTTCGACGACGCCCCCGTACCCGCCGGTCTGCAAGAGTTGGCCGACGCCAGCGCCGAGCCGGAAGAACCGAAGGAAGAAACCAGTTTCCACACGCTGTTGCTGGAGCTGGACAGCATGGAGGAGGGGCTCAAGACCGACTTCGACGACTTGCTGCGCGATGGTGCCGAGTTCCCGACCGATTTGGCACCGGAGACGAATGAACCGGAATCCGACGTTGTGCAGATCGAGCCGGAGCCTGAAGTCGAGCCGCAGCCTGAAGTAGAGCCGGAGCCGGAGCCGGAAGACGACATCCTCGGCGTTGCCGAAGCCCGGGAAAAACTCCTGGCCGCCGTGGCAGCCCTCGAACAGCCGAAACCCGAGCCGCAGCTGTCGGACGAAGAGGCCGAAGCCCAGGCCCTGGCGGAAGCCATCGAAGCAGAACGGCGCCAATTCGAGGACTGATGCGATTCTTGAGAAGTGTGGAGGTCCATTGTGGGAGCGGGCTTGCTCGCGAAGAGGGCGTGTCAGTCGACATCTTTGTTGGCTGACCTGACGCATTCGCGAGCAAGCCCGCTCCCACAGGGGAATTGCGTTCACCGCAAAACTGCGGGCCACCGGCCGGCGGAAAAACAAATAACCTTGCTTTGATCAGCTAGTCTCTGATGCGCAAACGCCCTCATGCGCGTATGATTCGCGACCCTTCGGCGATCCCTTCGCCAAAGTACCCAGTTTTCAGACCACACCGGGAGGTGCCCAGATGAGTATCAAAGACCAGCAAGACGACCAGCCAATCGGCCCAGCAGGCGAAAAACTGCAGAAAGTCCTCGCCCGTATCGGCGTCGGCTCGCGCCGTGACGTGGAAGCCTGGATCAGCCATGGCCGGATCAAGGTCAACGGCAAAGACGCCACCCTTGGCCAGCGCGTCGACATGCACGACGCCATCACCATCGATGGCAAGGTGATCAAGCGCGAAGAGGCCGCCGAATCGGTCCGCCGCGTGATCATGTACAACAAGCCCGACGGTGAGATCTGCACCCGTGTCGACCCGGAAGGCCGCCCAACCGTGTTCGACAAGCTGCCGCGTCCGAAAGAGGGCCGCTGGATCAACATCGGCCGTCTCGACATCAACACCACCGGTTTGCTGATGTTCACCACCGACGGTGAGTTGGCCAACCGCCTGATGCACCCGTCCTACGAGATGGATCGCGAGTACGCCGTGCGTGTACGCGGTGAAGTCGATGACGAGATGATCGAGCGCCTGAAGGCCGGTGTTGTCCTCGAAGACGGTCCGGCGCGTTTCACCGACATCCAGCAGGCACCGGGCGGCGAAGGTTTCAACCACTGGTACCACTGCGTGGTGATGGAAGGTCGTAACCGCGAAGTACGTCGCCTGTGGGAATCCCAGGGCCTGGTGGTCAGCCGTCTGAAGCGCGTGCGTTTCGGTCCGGTGTTCCTCAACTCTGACCTGCCGATGGGCCGCTGGCGCGAGATGAGCCAGTACGAAGTCGACGTCCTCAGCGCGGAAGTCGGCCTGACCCCGGTGGCCATGCCGCAACTGAACGCCAAGAGCAAGGACAAGCTCGACCGGATGCAACGCAAGTCGTCGCGGCCGATGGCCAGGACCGAACGTGTACGCACCCTGCGTCCAGCGAATGGTGGACCTGCAGCCCCGCGTGAAAACCGCGAGCCGCAGATCGAAGGCGAGCGTCCAGGGCGCAAGCCAGCGGCGCGTCAGGACGGCGAACGCGGTCCACGCACGCCACGTCCGGCCAATGGCCGTACTGAGCGTGGTGAAGGTCGTGGTACGCCGGTAGCCGATCGTCCGGTCGACACCAAGCGCCCGGCCAAGCCTGCGCCGAAGCGTCCGGGGATCAAGCTGGTCGACGGTGACACGCCATCGGGCAAGCGCCGTGGCGCACCGGCCGGTTCCGGCCAGCGTCCGGGCTTTGGTCGGCGTAAGCCGGAGTGAGGCAGCGGTAAGCTGCAAGTGAAAAACGCCAGCCTTCGGGTTGGCGTTTTTTTTTCGTCTGACTTCGGCACTGTGTGGTTATTGAGGGCCGCCTTCGCGAGCAAGCCCGCTCCCACAGTGGATCGTGTTTCTCCAGAACTACTCGGTCTCCTGTGGGAGCGGCGGTGCGGCGATCCGACTTGCTCGCGAAGGCGCCAGTCGCAGCACCGCAATGTCCGAAGTGGAAAGCCAGAATTACGCGTTGTAAAGAAAACATGACGAAATCCACAGATTAACCCCGTGGATTCGCCACTCTCTGGATTCCGTAAGAAAGCGCTTACACATCGGCGCCTTCCTTCCTCCTTCCCTCCGTCTAGCCCGCTTGTTTCACCGCTCCATGCAGGGTGTTATGCGCGCCATGCCTGTCGTGCAGGTGCATAACAAAAAGGAGGCGCAATGAACGCCGCAATCCGTTTCCATCTCTCTGCGAGAGGCGGTATTCCTGCCTTTCCCGTCGATGATCCGCAAGGGTCTGACCCATTTTTTGCAGCCGCCCGAACCTCTCGGGGCGGACACAGGCAATCCCGGCCATAGACGCGCTTGTCCAGCGGGTCTGGCAGCAGGGGGTTACAGGTGTACAATGCGCCGCGTTTTACCTGTGACCTCCTGCGCATCAGCGCAAACCTCAAGGCTATCCGCCTTGTTCACTCCGCCGCGTCACGAGCGTGTCGGGTTCGATTTCGTCGCAGATAAAAACAAACAGGTGACGCATGACCGTTGTAAATACGCTGAACTCCTGGTGCTTGCGCTGGGGTTTGATCGGTGCCGCTTAACGGATTTCCTGAGCAGCAACGTCTACTGAACATCATCAAACCTTGCGTGAGACCCTTTTCATGAGTGGACAACACCCGCAATCAGGCGAGCTGAAACGCGGCCTGAAAAATCGCCACATTCAATTGATCGCCCTCGGTGGCGCGATCGGTACCGGCTTGTTCCTCGGCTCGGCCGGGGTACTGAAATCCGCCGGCCCGTCGATGATCCTCGGCTACGCCATCTGCGGCTTCATTGCGTTCCTGATCATGCGCCAACTGGGCGAAATGATCGTCGAAGACCCGGTGGCCGGCTCCTTCAGCCATTTCGCGCACACCTACTGGGGCGGCTTTGCCGGCTTCCTGTCGGGCTGGAACTGCTGGATTCTGTACATTCTGGTAGGCATGTCCGAGCTGACGGCTGTCGGCAAGTACATCCACTACTGGGCACCGGACATCCCGACCTGGGTGTCTGCCGCCGCCTTCTTCGTGCTGATCAATGCGATCAACCTGGCCAACGTCAAGGTGTTCGGAGAAGCCGAGTTCTGGTTTGCGATCATCAAGGTCGTGGCAATCGTCGGCATGATTGCCCTGGGCAGCTACCTGCTGGTCAGCGGTAATGGCGGCCCGCAAGCAGCGGTAAGCAACCTGTGGTCCCATGGCGGCTTCTTCCCGAACGGCATCAGCGGCCTGGTAATGGCCATGGCTTTCATCATGTTTTCCTTCGGCGGCCTGGAAATGCTCGGTTTCACCGCAGCCGAAGCCGACAAGCCGAAAACCGTGATCCCGAAAGCCATCAACCAGGTGATCTACCGGATCCTGATTTTCTACATCGGTGCACTGGTTATCCTGTTGTCGTTGACCCCGTGGGACAGCCTGCTGACCACCCTGAACGCCTCCGGTGATTCCTACAGCGGCAGTCCGTTCGTGCAGGTGTTCTCGATGCTGGGCAGCAACACCGCTGCGCACATCCTCAACTTCGTGGTCCTGACCGCTGCCCTGTCGGTGTACAACAGCGGCACCTATTGCAACAGCCGCATGCTGCTGGGCATGGCCGAGCAGGGCGATGCGCCGAAGGGCCTGGCGAAGATCGACAAGCGTGGCGTGCCGGTGCGTTCGATCCTGGCCTCGGCGGCCGTGACCCTGATCGCAGTACTGCTGAACTACCTGATGCCGCAAAACGCGCTGGAACTGTTGATGTCGCTGGTGGTGGCCACCCTGGTGATCAACTGGGCGATGATCAGCTTCTCGCACTTCAAGTTCCGCCAGCACATGAACAAGACCCGGCAGACGCCGCTGTTCAAGGCCTTGTGGTATCCGTACGGCAACTTCATCTGCCTGGCGTTCGTGGTGTTCATCCTTGGCGTGATGCTGTTGATTCCCGGGATCAATCAATCGGTGTACGCGATTCCGGTGTGGCTCGTGTTCATGTGGGGCTGCTACGGCATCAAGAACAAGCGCAGTGCGCAACATGTAATGCAGTCTGCCAGTGCTTCGGTGAAGTAAACGCAGAGCGCAGTAACAACAAACCCGGCCATGTGCCGGGTTTGTTGTTTTCATGGCCCACATAAATCCCTTTGTGGGAGCGGGCTTGCTCGCGAAAAGGGCGTGTCAGTCGACATCTTTGTTGGCTGACCTGACGCATTCGTCGGAACGCCGCCCGGAGCAAGCCCGCTCCCACATTTTTTCCTCGCATGCCTTATCCTGCACACTCTGAATACGGACGCTTTTCCATGCTGGTCATTTCCAACAACGTGCATCTGCCGGATGCAGAGATCGAGTTGACGGCCATTCGCGCGCAAGGGGCGGGTGGGCAGAACGTAAACAAGGTCTCCAGTGCCGTGCACCTGCGCTTCGACATTCCGGCGTCGTCCTTGCCCGAGTTCTACAAGGAGCGGCTGCTGGCACTGCGCGACAGCCGCATCACCAGTGACGGTGTGCTGATCATCAAGGCCCAGCAGTACCGGACGCAGGAGCAGAACCGCGCCGATGCGCTGTTGCGGCTGACCGAGTTGATCCTCAGTGCCACCAAGGTCGAGAAGAAGCGCCGTCCGACCAAGCCGACCCTCGGCTCGAAGACCCGTCGCCTCGAATCCAAGAGCAAGCGCGGCAACATCAAGGCCGGGCGCGGCAAGGTCGACTTCTAACGGGCGTCCCGCGCCTCGCGTTGCTTCGGTGCCTGTCGGTACAGGTAAACGCTCAGCGTCAATCCGCTCACCGCAGCAAGGGCGGCGAACAGGAAGATCGAAGCGAAACCGAACCCGGCGGCAATGGCGCCAGCGACCGGTCCGGTGATCCCCAGTGACAGGTCGATGAACAGCGAATAGGCGCCAACGGCTGCGCCACGGCTGGAGGCCGGTACCAGGTTGACCGCTTCCACCCCCAGCGCCGGAAACACCAGCGAAAAGCCGAAGCCGCTCAGTGCCGCACCCGCCAGCGCCCAATGCGCATCCGGTGCCAGCCACAGCAACAGCAATCCCAGGGTTTCCACTGACAGGCAGGCAATGGCGACGCGAAAGCCGCCGAGGCGGTTGATCAGGTTGCCGAACAGCAAGCGCGCGCCGATGAAACTGGCACCGAACAGGCTCAGGCACAGCACGGCGTTATCCCAGTGTTGCGTGGCGTAATACAGGGTGATGAAGGTGGCGATGGTGCCGAAACCGATGGAGCCCAGGGCCAGGCCACAGCCGTGGGGGAAGACCCGCCCGAGCACGTGCATGAACGGCAGGCGCTCACCGGCAACGATAGGCGCGGCGGTTTTCGGCCAGGCCAGCAGCAGGCCGAGCACGGCCAGCAACATAATACTCACCCCCATGCTCCACAAGCCCAGTCGATGGACGATCAACACGCCCAAGGGCGCGCCGACGGCCAGTGCGCCGTAGCTGGCGATACCGTTCCAGGAGATGACTTTGGCGGTGTTCGCTGCACCGACCCGGCCGATACCCCAGCCAATCGAGCCCGAGCCTACCAGGCTCTCCGCGCTGCCGAGAACCAGGCGTCCGATCAACAGGCTGATCAGGCTCAAGGTCGGCAGGCTCTGGGTCCAGGCCGAGATCAGCATGAACACGCCGCTCAAGCCGCAACCGGCCAGGCCATACATCACTGCCAGTTTGCTGCCCTTGTTGTCGATGATCTTCCCGGCATGGGGGCGGCTGAGCAGGGTGGCCAGGTATTGCACGCTGATCACCAGGCCCGCGATCACCGCGCCGAAGCCCAGGTCGCTGTGGACGTAACCGGGCAACACGGCCAGGGGGATGCCGATGTTCAGGTAGCCGATGAAGGTGAAAAGGACGATGGAAACAACTTGCAGCGTGACCGCCAGGGGGCGCTGGTTTTCAGGCATGGGTAAAGGTCCACGGTAAAGCAGGATAGATAGGCTGCTTATGATAGCGGTGTGGACGGTCGCAGGTTATGAAAAAGTAAAACTATTTGCCCGGAGGTGTCATTCGGGTTTGACGGGAGCGACCAGTTGCGTGGTGACCAGGGCGGCCAGCGCATTTTCTTCGCTGCCGAAGCGGGCGAGCAAAGCGGCTTGTTTTTCGGGGGAGAGGCGATTCCAGATCTCGATCATTTTCTCGGCAGTGCCGATCAGGACGCTGGCTTGCGCTTCGCTGAAATCATCGGTCATGGTCAGGCTCGTTTCAGGCAGTGTGGAAAGCGCATGTTAGCGCTTTCCACACGGTCTGTACCGCGGGTGTTTCAGTCTTCGCTGTCAGCCTGGCGGCGGTCAGTGGCTTCTTTCGGCTCGGGCTGTCGGGCTCCGGCTTGCTGCGTGGGCGTCTGCTCAGGTACGTGCAGGCTTGGGAAGGGGAGATTGGGAATCTCGTGCATGGTTGCGCTCCTCGCTAAGTCTGTTGATAGATCTGGTAGATCCGCGCTTTAAAAAAAGCCTTGGCAGGATACAGCACTAAAAATGACAAACAGACTTTTATATCCATTTGTTTCGACGGATGGGATTGTATAGACAGGTTGAAACAACTGTAGGAGCGAGCTTGCTCGCGAAAAACGTCAACGATAACGCAGGGGTGCTTGACACCCCGCGGTGTTCTGGCGTCCATCGCGAGCTAGCTCGCTCCTACAGGAAGGGGGCAGGATTATTTGCAGACCTTGGCAATTGCTTCGGCCAGCAAATCCAGGCGCGTGGCATCAATGCCTGCGACGTTGGCCCGGCC
The DNA here is from genome assembly GCF_047304225.1 of Pseudomonas sp. Pseusp3. Lineage (NCBI taxonomy): Bacteria > Pseudomonadati > Pseudomonadota > Gammaproteobacteria > Pseudomonadales > Pseudomonadaceae > Pseudomonas > Pseudomonas sp. Pseusp3. The sequence goes on from NZ_JBGLYV010000065.1 coordinate 31,288, forward strand.
GGAGTTGACCATGTACACGCTGTGGTGCTCGCGCAGTTGCCTGACCTGATCCGGCGACAGGCCGGTGTAGGAGAACATCCCGCGTTGCACGCCAATGTGCGCAAAGCGCTCGCGCAAACCGTGAGGCTCCAGCGCCTCCACCAGACCGCTGCGCAGTTGGGCGATGCGCAGGCGCATGCCTTCCACTTCGTCAGCCCAGAGGTTTTTCAGCTCCGGGTCGCCGAGGATGGTCGCGACCACGGCCGCACCGTGATCCGGCGGCGTCGACCATAGGTTGCGGGCGATATTGGCCAGCTGGCTGCGGATGTCGGTGAGCTTGTCGGCGGTTTTCGCGCAGACAATCAGCGCGCCGGTGCGGTCGCGGTACAGGCCGAAGTTCTTCGAGCAGGAACTGGTGATCAGCAGTTCCGGCAACTCGGCGGCGAACAGCCGGGTCGACCAGGCATCCTGTTCCAGGCCATCGCCGAATCCTTGGTACGCGAAGTCGATCAGTGGCAGCAATTCGCGCTTGCGTACTACCTCCAGCACCCGATGCCAGTCGTCGTGGGACAGGTCGAAACCGGTCGGATTGTGGCAACAGGCGTGCAGCAAGACCACGTCACCCTTGGGTGCTTCATTGAGCGCTGCCAGCATGCCTTCGACGTCGAGACGGTTGTCACTGCCGACGTAGGGGTAGTGGCTGACCTTGACCTTGGCGGCCGCGAAAATGCTTTCGTGGATCGGCCAGGTCGGGTTGCTCAACCACACACCGCGGCCTGGCAGGCATTGGGCGATGAAGTCCGCGCTCAGGCGTAGCGCACCAGTGCCGCCGGGCGTCTGGGTGGCGCCGGCGCGTTGTGCGCTGATCAGTTTCGAATCGGCGCCCAGCACCAGTTCATTGATGGCCTTGCCGAACGCAGGCTCGCCGTGGCCACCGATGTAGGTCTTGGTGGATTGACGCTCCACCAGGCGTTGCTCGGCAAGCTTCACCGATTCAAGAATCGGCGTCAGGCCCTGGGCGTCTTTATAGACG
>NZ_JBGLYV010000066.1:0-32009 GCF_047304225.1 Pseudomonas sp. Pseusp3
CGCGAAAGCGGTGTGTCAGTCAACGAAGATGTTGTTTGACGCACCGCATTCGCGAGCAAGCCCGCTCCCACAGTGTTTTGTACCGGGTGTCAGGATTTGGTTACTAGCCCATCCGCCCGGAACATCCCGCGAATCCCGCGCACGGCCTGACGGATCCGGTCCTGGTTTTCGATCAGCGCAAAGCGCACGTGATCATCGCCGTATTCGCCAAACCCGACGCCCGGCGAGACACACACCTTGGCTTCGGCCAGCAGTTTCTTGGCGAACTCCAGCGAGCCCAGGTGCGCATAAGCCTCGGGAATCTTCGCCCAGACGTACATCGACGCTTTCGGGTTTTCGACCATCCAGCCCAGCTCATGCAGGCCTTTGACCAGCACGTTGCGTCGCTGCCGATACTGCTCGGCGATGTCGCGCACGCATTGCTGATCGCCTTCGAGCGCGGCAATCGCCGCCACTTGCAGCGGGGTGAAGGTGCCGTAGTCGTGGTAACTCTTGATCCGCGCCAGGGCGTTGACCAGTTCCGGGTTGCCGACCATGAAACCGATGCGCCAGCCGGCCATGTTGTAGCTCTTGGACAGGGTGAAAAACTCCACCGCAATGTCCTTGGCGCCGGGCACCTGCATGATCGACGGGGCTTTCCAGCCGTCGTAGACGATGTCGGCGTAGGCCAGGTCGTGCACCACCAGTACGTCGTACTGCTTGGCGAGGGCGATCACCCGCTCGAAGAAATCCAGCTCCACGCACTGGGCGGTAGGGTTGGACGGGAAGCCGAGGATCATCATCTTCGGTTTCGGGATCGAGCCGCGAATCGCCCGCTCCAGTTCAGCGAAGAAATCCACGCCAGGAATCAGCGGCACCGACCGCACCTGGGCGCCGGCAATCACGGCACCGTAGATGTGAATCGGGTAGCTCGGGTTCGGTACCAGTACGGTGTCGCCCTGGTCCAGGGTCGCCAGCATCAGATGCGCCAGGCCTTCCTTGGAACCGATGGTGACGATGGCTTCGTTTTCCGGGTCGATGTCGACCTCGTAGCGATCCTTGTACCAATTGGAAATCGCCCGGCGCAGACGCGGAATGCCCTTGGAGGTGGAGTAACCGTGGGTGTCTTCGCGTTGGGCCACCGTCACCAGTTTTTCGACGATGTGCGGCGGGGTGGCGCCGTCGGGGTTGCCCATGCTCAAGTCGATGATGTCTTCGCCACGACGACGGGCGGCCATCTTCAGCTCGGCAGTGATGTTGAAAACGTAAGGGGGGAGTCGATCGATGCGCGCAAAGCGGCGCGGCGAACCTTGTTCGGCCATTGTTGCCTCGGATAACGTAAGCGCCCGGAACCGTCCGAGCGACGCAGGTCAGCGGTGACCTGTGACGGAATGTACGGGCAGCTGTGGCAGACTGTCCAGCCTCCATGTAAACAAATTTTTCCGAAGGAAATGGGTCGATGGAATTTTCCAGTGGCTTCTTGCTGAGCCTCTCGCTGTGTCTGGATATCGGCGTGGCCAACATCGCAATGATCACCCTGGCCATGCAACGCGGTTATTTCCAGGGCTTTGCGCTGGGCCTCGGCACTTGCGTCGGCGACCTGATCTACGCGGTACTGGCACTGGCCGGCATGACCGTGTTGCTGCAGTACGAAAGCGTGCGCTGGGTGTTGTGGATCGGTGGCTCGGCGCTGTTGGTGTACTTCGCGGCGAAGATGATCTATTCGGCGATTCACCACGAGGCGTTGCTGGCCGAGACGGCGGAGGTCGGGAACAACTCCCACCGCAAGGAATTCTTGCGCGGGATTTTTCTCGCCATGTCCTCGCCCAGCGCCATTCTCTGGTTCGCGGCCGTTGGCGGCACGCTGATCGCCCGTTCCGGTGGCGGTGGCCCGCTCAGTTCGGCACTGTTTCTCGGCGGGTTCCTCTGTGCCGGGCTGCTCTGGTCGGCAGGCTTGTGCTTCGCCGCGAGCCATGGCGGCAAGTTGCTGGGTGACAAGCTGCTGCGCTATTCTTATATGGCATCGGCGGCGATCTTCTGTTATTTCGCAGTCTACGTGATTCTATCTGGCTATAACGAGTTCGTCGGTGCCGCCGCCGTGGAGCAGCTGCACGCGCTGTAATTGGGCGAATCGGGTTTGGCTTCTATACTCCCAGCCGAACCCATTTTTATGCGTCAGGAGTCGAGCCATGGATGAGCAAATACGCGTTGAAGTGACGGAACCACGCTTCGAACACGGACACTTCCTGCTGATTGCAGGGCTGGGCGGACAATTTACCCAGCAAACCACCCAGGACATTCCAGCACTCTGGGATAAATTCATTCCTCACATCGGCAATGTTCCGGGACAGAAGGGCGAAGTCACCTACGGCGTCTGCTGCAATTTCGATGGCAAGGGCGGCTTCGATTACATCGCAGGGGTCGAGATCAGCAAACTCGACGACTTGCCGGAAACCTATCGCTGGGTGGAAATTCAGCCGCAGCAGTACGTGGTGTTTGAACACAAAGGGCCGCTGGACACCTTGCCGCAGACCTTTCAGTACATCCATGGCACATGGCTTCCGCAGTCCGGGCGTGAACTGCTCAACGCCCCGGAGTTCGAGCGCTACAGCGAAGACTTCAACCCCAAGCTCAACACCGGCAAGCTGGAAATCTGGTTGCCGATCAAGCCATGACGCTTGAAACGAGGGGCGGATCAGCCGATTCGTCTCTCGATGTCCCACGACGGCTGATTTATGATCGCCAGCCTTTCCCACGCTGATCCCGAGCTGCCATGAACACCGTCATCCGCAACGTCACCCCTGCCGATCTTGACCGCTGTTTTGCCATCGAAACCCTCGCCTATGAAGGTGACGAAGCCGCGACCCGCGAGAAGATCGCCACCCGCATCGCCACTTGGCCCGAGGGTTTTATCGTCGCTGAAGTGGACGGAGCCGTGGCCGGTTTCATCAATTCCGGCGCGGCGTTTCAGGTGGAAATGTCGGACGAGGCGTTCAAGGAACTGATCGGCCACGACCCGGCCGGGCCGCACGTGGTGATCATGTCGGTGGTGGTGCATCCGGATTATCAGGGGCAAGGCCTGGCCAAGCGCCTGATGGGCGAGTTCATCGAGCGCATGCGTGCGCTGGGCAAGGTCAGCATCAACCTGATGTGCAAGGAACGGCACATTCCGTTGTACGCCGGGTTCGGTTTTGCCTACGTCAAACCCTCGGCTTCCGACCATGGCGGCATGGCGTGGCATGAGATGGTGCTCAAGCTCTGATCCGACGTAGATCCCCTGTAGGAGCGAGCTTGCTCGCGATGGAGTGTCAGTCGACACCACTTATGCTGACACACCTTCGCGAGCAAGCTCGCTCCTACAGAGGGGCAGTGTTGTGTCAGTAATGCCTGTAAAGAACTAACGCGCAGTCAAAACACCAACCCCATCCGCCGTTCATAGCCGATCCGGCCCTTGTACGCCTCGCCGCTGTCGACAAAGCCAAACCTGGCATACAGGGCGATGGCCGCCTCGTTGTCGGCATCCACCGACAGCTCCAGCGCCTTGATTTCCGGCCAGGCCCGGCGCGCCGCCTCGGGCAGCGCCTGCAGGCAGGCCTTGCCGTAGCCTTTGCCCTGAGCGCGTTGATCGACTTGCAGTGCATGCAGGGTGGCGCTGTGTTCATCGGCCCAGGCCGGCAGCACCGGAGGGCGCTTGAGCAGCAGGAACGCGACGGGCACACCTTCGGCCAGCAGGGCGAAGCCCTTGACGCCGGGGCCGGGCCGGGACAGCAGGGTGTGCAGGGCGCCGTGGATATCGCCGGAGAATCTGATTTGCTCCGGGTGCACTTCGATGGCCTCGACCTGTTGGCGCTGCAGCGTGTTCAGGCTTTCATAAGTCACGAGTCGGGCTGTCACGGGATTGTCCTTTTTCCTACATGAATGAATCTCGGATTCTAGCGAGTCTGGTCGTTTGGATTATTTTTATTTCACCTGTCGATTTGCCGGATCGCCGGACGACTAAGGGTGTCTTCACTATAAAAACCACGGAGAACCACCATGAACTCGCAAACCCAGATCCACAACCTCATCGAGAACTATCGTCAGGCGGTCAAGGCCAAGGACATTGAAAAAGTCATGGCCCTGTATGCCGATGACATCGTCTCCTTCGACGCGGTCAAGGCCCTGCAATTCAAAGGCAAGCCGGCGTATCGCGCGCATTGGCAGGCCTGCATGGAAATGTGCCCCGGCCCGCACATCTTCGAATTCCACGAAATCACCATCGAGCCGTCCCAGGAAATTGCCTTCGCTCACTGGCTGGCCAATTGCGGTGGCACCAACGACAAGGGCGAAACCCAGTCCTGCTGGATGCGCGTCACCGCTTGCTATCGGCAGGAAGCCGGGCTGTGGCAGATTGTCCACGAACATTGGTCGGCACCGTTCGACATGACCAGCGGCGCGACGCTGTTCGACCTCAAGCCCTGATCGTCGGGAAGCCGAGCCGCAATGCCAATCAGCGACCATAGTTGATCGTTCGATAAGGAGAGCGTGATGAAGTACTTATGTCTGGTCTACAGCGATGAGCGTCTGCTGCATTCGCTGCCGGAAAGCCCGAAGGACGAAGAGTGCATGGCCTACGCCGAGTCGATCCAGGGCAGTGGCCGGATGGTCGCCGCCGAGGCGCTGGAATCGGTGCAGACCGCGACCACCGTGCGCATGCGCAACGGCAAGATGTCGATCACCGACGGCCCGTTCGCTGAAACCAAGGAGCAACTGGCCGGCTTCTACCTGATCGATGCCAAGGACCTCAACGAAGCCATTCAGGTCGCCGGTAACATTCCGGCGGCCCGGGTCGGCAGCGTCGAGGTGCGTCCCGTTCGGCAGTTGAATCTTTAGATGCCGGGGCTGCCGGTTCAGGCGCAGGTCGAGCGGGTCTATCGCGAAGACTCGCGGCGGATTCTCGCGACCCTGATTCGCTTGCTGGGGGATTTCGACCTCGCCGAAGAAGCCTTGCACGAGGCGTTTTTCATCGCGGTCGAACGCTGGCAGCGTGATGGCGTGCCGGACAATCCGCGGGCCTGGCTGGTGTCCACCGGGCGCTTCAAGGCCATCGATGCCTTGCGCCGGCGTGCGCGTTTCGCCGCGTCGCAGCCCTTGTTGATCGCGCAACTGGAGGAGCTGGAACAGGCTGACTGGAGTGTTGAAGACGTGGAAGACGATCGCCTGCGGCTGATCTTCACTTGCTGCCACCCCGCCCTGGCGGCGGACGCGCAAGTGCCGCTGACGCTGCGGGAAGTCTGCGACCTGACCACGGAAGAAATCGCCCGGGCCTTTCTCTCGGCCCCGGCCACCATCGCCCAGCGCATCGTGCGCGCCAAGGCGAAGATCCGCGACGCGAAAATCCCTTATCAAGTGCCGACACTGGCTGAGTTGCCCGAACGTCTGGACAGCGTGTTGCGGGTGATTTACCTGGTGTTCAACGAGGGCTACTCGGCGTCCGTCGGGGCCGAACTGATCCGCGAGGAGTTGACCCGCGAGGCGATTCGTCTCGGCCGGTTACTGGTGGAGTTGTTGCCGGAGCCGGAGGTGATGGGCTTGCTGGCGTTGATGCTGTTGCATGAGTCGCGCCGCCCGGCCAGGACCTCGGCGAGCGGCGAGCTGATTGTTCTGGATGAGCAGGACCGTTCGCTGTGGGACGCCGGGTTGATCAGTGAAGGCTGCGCGCTGATTGAACAGGCATTGAGCATGGGGCGATTCGGACCCTATTGCTTGCAAGCGGCCATAGCGGCGGTGCATGCCGAAGCACCGACGGCGGGGGAAACCGATTGGCCGCAGATTGTCGGTCTGTATGACGTGTTGCTGCGAGCGGTGCCGTCGCCGGTGATCGAGTTGAATCGGGCGGCGGCGATTTCGAAACGGGATGGGCCGCTGGCGGGGCTGACGTTGGTGGAGGCCATTCTGGAGCGCGGAGAACTGCTCGATTACCACCTGGCGCATTCGGCACGGGCGGAATTTTGTCGGCAACTGGGCCGCAAGCAAGAGGCGCGGGCGGCGTGGGAGAGGGCGCTGGCGTTGACCCGGCAAGAGCCGGAGCGGCGGTTTATCGAAGGGCGGCTCAAGGGCTTGGAATAATGTGTTCTTACTGGCCTCTTCGCGAGCAAGCTCGCTCCCACATTCAGACCGAGTCAAGTGTGGGAGCGGGCTTGCTCGCGAAGGACGCACCACTATTCCAGCATCTTGCCCAGCAACCAGCTCCCCGCCGGCCCCGGTGGATTCAGCCGTGACCACAACGCATCCACCGACACCGTTTTCGGCCAGCCGCGCACCACCAGTTCCTGCAACGTGCCTGGCCCGAATCGCTCGACCAGCCAGCGGGGCAGCGGCGCCCAGCCGAATCCGCCCTGGGCCATTTCCAGCAGCATCAGATAGCTCGGTGCCGACCAGACGCGACCCTTCGCCCGACTTTCATAGGGATTGATGATGGTGGCCAGGCGCAGCTCGCGGTGCTGTTGCAGTGCGTCCTGATCGACGTAGGCCAGCCTTGCCAACGGGTGGGCAGGAGACACGAACAGGGCGATTTCCGTGCGTTCGTCCACCGTCGAACTGACCAGGTCCGGCGGGTAGCTGTCCTGCATTTCGGCGAAGGCAATCTGCGCCCGGCCGCTTTGCACCAGGGACACCAGGTCATCGCATTCGGCGATCAGGCATTCGAGTTCCAGGTCGGGATAACGCTGTTCGAAGGCACTGAGTGAGGCTTCGAAACGGTCCGACTGATAGGTATCGGACAGCGCCACCGTCAGCTTCGCTTCCACCCCTTGGGACAGTTGGCTGGCGGTCATTTCCAGGCGACTGGTGGCGGCCAGGATGTCCTCGGCCCGTTGCAGCATGACGTGCCCGGCCGGGGTCAGCCCGGGCTTGCGGCTGCTGCGGTCGAACAGCGTCAGGTTCAAGTCGATTTCCAGGCTGGCCACCGCCGCGCTGATAGTCGACTGACTGCGGCCCAGCTTGCGCGCCGCGGCGGAAAACGAGCCTTGGGTCGCGGCTTCGACAAACGCCAGCAACACTTCGTGAGAAGCCATGAACTATCGCCTTGATCGATGGTTATTGGTTATGAAGTATCGGTGTGATGACAGATCATGGCAACCACAGTCACTCAAGGGAGTTCGGCCATGAGCGCCAACAAGTCCATTACTGAACGTATTTTCCAGGCCATCGGTTTCGAACTGCTGGCCATCCTGATCTGTACCCCGTTGCTGGCCTGGATCATGAAGAAACCGATGCTGGAAATGGGTGTGGTCACCCTCCTCATCGCCGCGCTGGCCCTCGCCTGGAACGTGGTCTTCAACGGCATGTTCGACCGTGTGCTCAAGCGCTTCGCCATCGTGCACAACGCCTGGGTCCGGGTGGTGCATGCGCTGTTGTTCGAAGGCGGACTGGTCGCCCTCGGCGTGCCGCTGATTGCCTGGTGGCTGAAGGTCAGCCTGTGGCAGGCATTCCTGCTGGATATCGGCGTGTTGCTGTTCTTCCTGCCGTACACCTACGTCTATCACTGGGTGTATGACGTGGTTCGCGAGCGGATGGTGATGACTCGCGAGGTTTGCTGAGTAGCGTTTGAACCAGGCTTTTGTGGCGAGGGAGCAAACTCCCTCGCAACAGGGCGTTTTACAAAAACATCCCCCCCGACGCCTCGATGCGCTGGCCATTGATCCACTGGCTACCCGGCGCCAACAGCAGCGCAATCGCGGCGCCGATGTCATCCGGCAAACCGGCGCGACCCAGGGCGGTGTTGTTCGCCACCAGCGTGTTCAACCCGGGGTTGTCGCGCACGGCGCCGCCGCTGAAATCCGTTTCTATCGCCCCCGGTGCCAGGATGTTTACCGCGATGTTGCGCGCGCCGAGTTCCTTGGCCTGGTAGCGGGTCAGCACTTCCATCGCGCCTTTCATCGCCGCGTAGGCGCTGTGCCCCGGCAGACTGAAGCGGGCCAGGCCACTGGAAATGTTGACGATGCGACCACCGTCATTGAGCAATGGCAACAGCGTCTGCGTGAGGAAAAACGGCCCCTTGAAGTGGATGTTCACCAACAGGTCGAACTGTTCGACGGTGGTGTCGACGAAGTTGGCGTGCAGGCCGATCCCGGCGTTGTTGACCAGAAAGTCGAAGCGCTCGCGTTCGAAGTGGCTGCGCAAGACCTTCGCCACTTCGCTGCCGAAGGCGTCGAACTGCTCACTCCGGGCAACGTCCAGTTGCAGCATGACGGCGCGACCGCCAAGGCTTTCAATCTCGGCCACCAGTGCCTGCGCCTCGTCGGCGCGGCTGTTGTAGGTGCCGATGATATCGATGCCTTGGGCGACCAGATGCAGGGCTGCGTTTTTGCCGAGGCCGCGGCTGGCGCCGGTGATCAGTGCGATTTTACGGTTCATGGGACTTCCTCAGGTGCAGTGGCGGTTGATGTGAGGAAGTTTATTTATCCGCTTATGGGTGATAAACAGAGTGAAAGCGGAATCACTGGTCGGATAATCCGAACAATAAAAGAGCAGGCTGATGAACAAACTGGAACTGTTGCGCACCTTTGTCCGTGTCAGCGAGATGTCGAGTTTCACCCTGGCCGGCGAAAGCCTGGGCTTGCCTCGCTCAACGGTGTCCGAGCATGTGCAGGCACTGGAGGCATTGCTCGGCACCCGCCTGTTGCAACGCACCACGCGCAAGGTTCAGGCGACCCAGGATGGCCTGGTGTTGTACGAGCGCAGCAAGGACCTGTTGTCGCACATGGACGAAATCGAGGGACTGTTTCGCCAGGACGAGGCGTCGCTGGTCGGGCGCATTCGCATCGACCTGCCGAACATTCTCGCGCGTCGGGTGGTGATGCCGCGCTTGCCGCAGTTCATGGCGCAGCACCCGCTGCTCGAACTGGAAATCAGCAGCACCGACCGCCGGGTCGATCTGCTCGCCGAAGGCTTCGATTGCGTACTGCGCATCGGCGCCCAACCGGATCAATCGGTGGTGGCGCGACACCTGTGTGACTTCACCATGGTCAACTGCGCCAGCCCCGCGTATTTGCAGCGCTATGGCGTGCCCGAGCGGCTGGAAGATCTGGCGCAGCATCGGCTGGTGCACTACGTCGGTGTATTGGGCGGGCGTTCGGAAGGGTTTGTGTACGTCGACAAGGGGCAGGTGCAGCGAATGCCGATGGCCGGCAGTGTCACGGTCAACAGCACCGATGCCTACGAGGCTGCCTGCCTGGGTGGTTTCGGCCTGATTCAGGCGCCGAGGATGGGCATGCAGCAATACCTGCAAAACGGTGATTTGGTGGAGGTGTTGCCGCAGTTCAACGCGCCGTCCATGGAGGCATCGCTGCTCTATGCCCGGCAGCGGCATTTGCCGTTGCGGGTGAGGGTGTTCATTGACTGGCTGGGGGAGGTGATCCGCTCGGAAGCCTGAGATCGGTTTTTTTTTGTGGGAGCGGGCTTGCTCGCGAAAGCGGTATGTCATTCAGCAATGATGGTGACTGACACTCCGTCTTCGCGAGCAAGCCCGCTCCCACAGGGTTTTGGGTCGGCTCCAGGTCTTTGGGTCAGACGTGGAAGTAACCCACGCACGAATCGAACGGCAGGCGCTTGAGTTCGATCTTGTTCAGGTCGAGCACTTCACGCAGGGCTTTGGTTTCGCCAGGGAAGTTGCGGTAGGCGACTTCATCGAGCACCACGATCGCGCCTTTGGGCATGTACGGCAGGAAGGTTTCCAGCGCGACTTTGGTCGACTCGTACAGGTCGGTGTCGAGGATCAGCATGGCCACGACCAGGTCCGGTCGGGTCTTGACCCACTCCGGTACGGTCTTGACGATGTCGCCCTTGACCAGCTCGCAGCGCGGAATGCGGTTGACCGGGCGCAACAGGTCGTTGGCGTCGATCATGTCCTGGATCAGCGACTGGTCGGTGTCGGCGAACATGGTCTCGTTGACGTCGGCCGGGTCTTCTTTCTTGTCGATGCTCTGGAAGCCTTCGAAGGTGTCGAAACCCACGATCGAGCGGTTGATCGCATACGGCTCGAGAATCATCGACAGGTGCATGTAGAGCATCAACGAGTTGCCCTTGTACACGCCGCACTCGATGATCGCGCCCGGTACTTCAGCGACCTTCTTGAACAGTTCCATGCGCGACAACGCGGCGGTCACGCCGATGCGGTTGGCGAAGACGAATGGGGCGTCGGCCACGTATTCGGCATCGACTCGTTTCAGGACGCCGGAACGGGTTTCGTTGTACTGGGCCTCGGCGGGCGTGATGCGACGCTTGGTCATTGCTGGATTCCTCGGAAATTCGAAAAGTCGTGGACGTGGAAGTAGTCTTTGAAGCCGGCGCCGACATCCGGGCAGGCGCTGTCGACGTTAATCGCGCCGCGCTGGTGCTTGAGGTCGTCGAGATGCATCAGGCGAAAGTCCACACTGAAGCGGGTTTGTTGCGTGTAATTGGGTACGGTGCCGTGCAGGTGCGAACCGGAGAACACCAGCATCTCGGCCGTGTTGCCGGCGATGCGCAGTTCGCTGGCATCGTTGATCGCTTCGGTGGGCACCGGGTGTTGGCGCGCCTCTTCTTTGACGTTGTCCTTGGCGCGCTGGCGTTGCACGTCGATCCAGTCAGACAGGCTCCACTGCGCCGAGGTGTTTTGCACCGGGACGTCGAAGTAGGCCGGGTTGATCATCATGGTCTGGTCAGGCTGGATCGTGTAGACCGGCATCCAGGTATTGATCTGGCAGTCGACACCGCCGTACCAGGTATCGCGATGGGGCTTGTAGGCATAGCTGACGCCGGCGTGCAGGTAGTCGTAGTTGGGCACGACACGGATGCGCGGCACATCGAAAATGAATTCCTCGGGAGCGGCACCGATTTCCTCGGTGAAGCTGCAGATCAACTCCTTGGCACGCAGGCTGTTGGTGAACTGGCCCTTGAGGCGAGTCACCAGCACCACGAATTCTTCCACCGGCATCAGCGTGTGCAGGGCCTGGTGGTTGGTTTCGCCATCGAAGGCGGCCGTGATGCTTTCCTGCGCGAACGCACAGAGTTCTTTGGCGGCGCGTAACTGCGTGTTCAGGAAAATATCGCCCGCGTAAATGGCTTCTTTAAAGTCAGCTTTCTGTTGCAGCTGATTGATGTACAGATTCACGGTTCCTCTCCTGAATACATCGAGTGTCTTATGAGTCGGCATCGCGCTAACAAACTGAAGGGCTGCCGGAGGCGAGGTGCGTCAATAAAGCGCAAGCCCTAGAGTTTGTGAGCAAATGCCGTGCCGCTGGACGAAAAAAATCCCGGCGGGAAAACCCGCCGGGATGATGTGCTTGGAACCTGTACCCTGTGGGAGCGGGCTTGCTCGCGAAGGCGGTGTGTCAGTCGACTGCAGTGCTGTCTGACACGCCGCCTTCGCGAGCAAGCCCGCTCCCACACACAGACATGTTTTGCAGCGATTCAGAACAACTGCGTGAACAACCAGTACAGGCTGCCCGACAGCAGGATCGCCGCTGGCAAGGTCAGCACCCAGGCCATCAGCAGGTTGCGGATGGTCTTCATCTGCAAGCCGCCACCGTTGGCGACCATGGTCCCGGCCACACCCGAGGACAGCACGTGAGTGGTCGACACCGGCAGGCCGAACATGTCGGCGGCGCCGATGGTCAGCATCGCCACGGTTTCTGCCGAGGCGCCCTGGGCGTAGGTCAGGTGGGTCTTGCCGATTTTCTCGCCGACGGTCACCACGATGCGCTTCCAGCCGACCATGGTGCCCAGGCCCAGGGCGATGGCCACGGCGATTTTCACCCACAACGGAATGAACCGCGTGGCGTTGTCGATCTGTTGCTTGAACAGTTGCAGCTTGCCGCTGGTGTCGGCGTCGAAATTGCCGACCTTGTTCTTGTCCATCAGGCGAATGGTTTCGCTGCTCAAATACATGTCGTTACGCACGTTGCCCACGGCTTCGGCCGGGACTTTCGACAGCGAGCCATAGCTTTTCACCTGGGCGCCGATGCTGCCGGTCAGCGCCGCCAGCGCCGGCACCAATTGCGGGGTCGCTTCCTTGGAACGCACGTATTCGGACAACACCGGACGCGGGTCGGCGGGTGCTGGCAGCGGCGCAGCTTTCACCAACGCTTGCTGGGTGACTTCGGCGACCGCGGCGAACTGCAACGCTTGATCCGCCGGCATGGTGCGGTTCAAGGCGTACGCCATAGGCAGCGTGCCCACCAGAATCAGCATGATCAGGCCCATGCCTTTCTGGCCGTCGTTCGAACCGTGGGCAAACGACACGCCGGTGCAGGTCATGATCAGCAGGCCGCGAATCCACCATGGCGGCGGGGTCTGGCCCTTTGGCTCCTTGTACAGCGCACGGTTCTTGACGAACGCGCGCAGGGCCAGCAACAGCAGCGCGGCGCAGCCGAAGCCGACCAGAGGCGAGAGCAGCAGCGCGTAACCGATCTTGGTCGCCTGGGCCCAGTCCACACCGCTGGTACCGTCGCGGCCGTGCATCAGGGCATTGGCCACGCCGACCCCGATGATCGAACCGATCAGGGTGTGCGATGACGACGCTGGCAGCCCCAGCCACCAGGTGCCGAGGTTCCACAGGATCGCGGCGATCAGCAGGGCGAAGATCATCGCGAAGCCGGCGGACGAGCCGACTTGCAGGATCAGCTCCACCGGCAGCAGGGCGATGATGCCGAACGCCACCGCGCCGCTGGACAGCAGCACCCCGAGGAAATTGAAGAAACCGGACCAGACCACCGCCACGTTCGGCGGCAGCGAGTGGGTGTAGATCACCGTGGCCACCGCGTTGGCGGTGTCGTGGAAGCCGTTGACGAACTCAAAGCCCAGGGCGATCAGCAGCGCCACGCCGAGCAGCAGGAACGGCGTCCAGGTGGTCACCACCGTTCCGAGTTCGTTCATGTCGTGCATCAGGCTGTAGGCGGTAAACAACAAGCCGATGGCCAGCACGGCAACAAACACCACAATGGTGATCAGGCCGGGTTTTTTGTCGAAATGCGGTTTGGCGCTACTGGCGGGTGCCGGGGCGGCGGAGAAGGAGGGCGTAGCCATCACGGACATTCCTGAGGAGGGAAGGAGTACCGGTGATAATCGTTGCCAATTGTTACAGGGAGACTGCTCTGGGTCAGTGTTCAGGCTTTTTGCAGGGCCGCTGATCTGAAGTCACCTGCCTGTGGAAGTGAACCCTGGAACCTGTGGGAGCGGGCTTGCTCGCGAAGGCGATGTGTCATTCAACTTTGATATTGACTGACCCGACGCCTTCGCGAGCAAGCCCGCTCCCACAGGGGCTGCAGGTGCGCTCAATAATCCTGCTGCTTGCGAAACGCCCAGCGTCCGGCGATCACGGTAAACGTCGCGACCAGCGCCACAAGGATCCAGAAACCTTCCGGATCACCGGCCAGCGGAATACCACCGACGTTCATGCCGAAGAAGCCGGCGATGATGTTGATCGGCAGCGCCAGCACCGTCACCACCGTCAGGGTGAACAGCGTGCGGTTGGTCTGTTCGTTGATGTTGGCGGCGATCTCTTCCTGCAACAGCTTGATCCGCTCACCCAGCGCCGTGAGGTCGTTGATGATCAGCGCAAACTCCTCGGTGGATTTGCGCAACTCCTTCACGTCTTCCTTTTGCAGCCATTGCGGCGGCCGGTTGAGCAGGCGCAGCAACGAGCCTGGCTCCAGTGCCAGCAGCCGTTGCAATCGCACCAGCACCCGGCGATTGGCGCCCAGCTCGGCGCGGTTGGTCGACAACCGCGAGGAGAGCAATTCGTCTTCGATCTGATCCACGCTCTGGCTGGTCTTGCGCACGATCTGGGTCAGCACTTCCCCCTGATCGCGCAGCAGATGCACCAGCAGTTCCAGCGGCGAGCGAAAGCATTCCCGGGCCTTCACCGACGAGCGCAATTTGTCCACCGAGTGCAGCGGTTGCAGGCGGGCGCTGATGATCAGTCGACTGCGGGCGCACACCCACAGGGTCGAGACATCCGACGACACCATGTTGCTGAGGTTGAACACCACGTCGTTGACCACCGCCAGCAACGCGGAGTCGACATGCTCGATGCGCGTCGAGCGCGAGCCTTCGTGCAGCGCTTCGAAAAACTCCTCGGGCAATTCCAGATGACTCTTCATCCAGCGTTCGCACGCGGCGTGGGCGAGGTTCAGGTGCAGCCACAGAAATTGCTCGTCGCTCTCCGGTTGTTGCAGGTACTGCAAGGCCTCGGCGGAATTGATTTCCCGACCGGCCTCACCGGGGCGAAAACTGAAACCGTAGAGCAGGCCGAACAGATCCGTGTCGCGATGGCTTTGATCGATGCTGTGGTTCATGAGGACTCGCAAGGGGAGGCGCCTGTCACGTGTTTTACAGGTTCACTTGAGCGGCATCATCGCAAGCCGGGATGACGTTTTTGTGACAGGAAAATAAACGCATACGATTGCTCTGTCGGCGGACTGGATTGTCTTAAGAACCGCTCTGGCACGCCGATCACGCGGGGGGGGCTGTTGCGCGCAGTCGGCGATCGGCCAGCAATAACCTGCACGGTTTGTCGGGGCAGTTGAACGAGGTGACGGCACGCCTGAGCGCTTGAATCCCGAATGCGCAAAAGCCGCACGACTTCTCAATCGTGCGGCTTTTGTGTGTTTCGGGATCAGGTGTCCTGTTTGTTTTTCAGGACTTTGCCGTTGGAGGCATCGATGTCCACATCCCACTCGACGTTCCTGGCGTCACGCAGTTCGATTTCGTACTCGTAACCGTTGAAGTGGTTGTCCAGTTCGGTTTTGGTGATCGTTGCACCCGGGTGCAGATCCAGCGCGATCTTGTTCAGGTCTTCCAGCGGCTTGATCTTGCCGTCCTTGACCAGTTGCGGGATCGTATCGACCCGCACATCGGCCTGGGCCAGGCCCGCGCCGAGGGTCAGGGTTGCAGCGGTAAACAAAGCAGTCAGGGTCTTCATGGGATGCTTTCCTTGGGCGATCCGTTCAAGTGAGATCAGGTTAGCGTGGGTAACTTAATCCACCCTTAAATCCCCCGGCATGTCCTGCATCAATCCCTGTGGGAATGTGTGTTCGCCGCAAATTTTGCTGGCACACGCATAACCTGTGGGAGCGGGCTTGCTCGCGAAGAGGCCATCAGCTTCAACATCAACATCGACTGACACTCCGCTTTCGCGAGCAAGCCCGCTCCCACAGGTTTTGTGCAATTCTGAATCAATACCCGTTGTTTTTTAGCACCTGCGCCACATTCGCCGCCGGACGTTTATAAAACTTCAACAACTCTCTGGCGCGGTTGGTGAAAATACCGTCGACTCCGGCGTCCATGACTTTCTGGTAGTCCACCGCCTCGTCGACGGTATAGACGTGTACCAACAGGCCCTGACTGTGGGTGTACTGGTTCATCCACGGTTGCACCAGGTCCGAATAGCTCTGGTCGCCACCCTGGGTCAGTGCGGCGGACGGTCCTGTGCCAATGGCGCCCTGGGCCTTGGCGTAGTCGATCCACTGCTGGAATTCGGCCTTGTCCTTCGGTTCCTGACTGGCGTAGTAAGCGGCCTTGTCCTTTGCGCCGGACTCGGCAAATGTCACCTTGGACTTGGGCTCGATACTGCCTTCACCGACCCACAACAGCAGGATCTTCGGCACCGCCGGCATTTCTTTTTGCAGCAGTTCGAGGCTGCTCTTCTCAAAGGTCTGCAGGACCACCTTGCCTTTGCCCTGGCCGACCGCCAGTTCGCTTTTCGCCAGTTTCGAACCGGTAGGGCTCAGCCAGCCACGGTCCTGAAGTTTTTCCTTGAGGTCGCGTTCGATGCCGGGAAACTGCTTCGGCTCCTTGGTCTCGATATACAGGCCTGGCTTGTGCAAGGCGTTGCCCTCGGCGATGTCGATGACTTCATCAAGGGTCAGAATCTTCAGGCCGGCGAAGGCCGGGCGCGCGCGATCCGGGTACGCGGCGTTGAACCAGCTGCCCGCATCCAGGGTTTTCAGCTCGGCCATGGTGAACGCAGTGGCCGGGCTGTCCTTGCGCTCGGGGAATTTGCTGGCGACGTCAGTGGTGCGTTGCAGGTTGTTGTCGTGCAGGGCAAACAGCACGCCATCCTTGCTGCGTTGCAGGTCCATTTCCAGGTAGTCGGCGCCCAGGTCGCGGGCAGCCTTGTAGGCGGCGGCAGTGGATTCCGGTGCATCGAAAGACGCGCCACGGTGAGCGATCACAGCCGGATGCGGAATACCCGAACGGGTTGCCAGCGCCGTCGGGCCGGGTTCGCTGGTGGCCTGTGCCTGGCCGAAGCCGAGCAACAGGCTCAGTAACAGGGCGCTTTTAGTAAAGGGTACAGGCATGGTCGAGATCCTTTCGCAATGAGGGGGGCGGTTCCTTTTAACAACTGATCATTGCACACGCTATCGCGAGAGCGACACAAACCTGTTCAATGCAGAATTTTTTCAGCGCTTTTGTGCGGTTCCTTGCAGTAATCTTGGCCTCGGCCATTTCCCCGGCAGAGGGAAACCCATGCACCTGCCTTGCGTGTAAACCATCGATCAGCGGTCCGTTGTGACCTTATGTGAGGTTTACCATGCGCATCACTTCCCAGCTCATCTGCCAGGCTGCCGACCAACTCAAAGGCTTCGTCGGCCTCAATCGCAAGACCGGGCACTACATCGTGCGCTTCAGCGAAGACTCGTTCGGCATGGACGTGGCGGACGACGGCATCATCCCGACCAGAGAGTTTGTCTGGGGTGCGGGGCCCGGGCAGGCCATGACGCTCAAGCGCGAATTGATTCAGTTGCTGCTGGAGCAGAACATCGATGAGCGGATCAACATCACCGAGCCCTTGCGGGTGTACATGAACCGGCGGGACGTACCGGAGATTTCGGCGGTTCGCAGCCTTGTTCAGGGCTGAGTTTTTGCGGTGATTTGACGGGCCCCTTCGCGAGCAAGCCCGCTCCCACAAGTCTGATGGCAGCACACGAAACCTGTGGGAGCGGGCTTGCTCGCGAAGACGGCCTCAAGCACACCACATCATTTACAGGCTGAATTCGTAGGCCCGCTCAACCCTGCACACCCGCGTATGACACCGCGCATACCAGGTCGAGCGCCCACGTTCGCGAATCGCACTGTGCTGCGGATGATGCTTCCACGCCAGAATGGCCGCTTCACTGGCCCAGTACGACACGGTTATTCCCAACCCATCCTCACCCCGAGCCGATTCCACTCCGAGAAACCCCGGCTGTTCACGGGCCAGTTCGAGCATGCGTGCGGCCGCTTCGGCGTAACCCAGGTCGCCCTCGGTGCGCACCGAGGTGAAGATCACCGCGTAATAAGGCGTCGCTGGCGTATCGGCGATCATGCTGGCTGCCCCGCACAGGCTGCGACAAAGGCGCCAACCAGCGGCGGCGTGATGCCTTTGAGCGCCGCCCGCTCGGGCTGGAACAAGGTCGCGACAAAGAACGGATGGCCGCTGAGTTCGACCGCGCGCAGGCCTTGTTGCGAATCGTGGCCGACGGCGTGAAGTTCACGCTTGAGCAGCTCCCCTTCGAACTGCGGATTCACCCCATAACGACAGCGATAGCCTTCACGAATCTCGGTGTTTTCGTACGCCTGGGCGATCAACGAGCCTTCAGGCAAATGAATGGTATCGACCGCTTCCACCAGCGCGCACGTCAGCGGTGTCAGCAGCGCCCGTGTTGCATCGGGCGCCGTCTCGCCGTGTTCGGCATCCGACCAGCCCAGTACATTGCGCGCATATTCCAGCACCGCGTGTTGAAAACCACCGCAGGTGCCGAGGAAAGGTCGCCGTTGTTCGCGGGCAAAACGGATCGCTTGCAATGCGCCGTTCATGTTGCGATACGGGCTGGCCGGTACGCACCAGAAGCCGTCGAATGTGTGCAGTGGTGTTTCGGTGTGGATTTCATCGGTGGCCAGCCATTGCCATTGCAGGTTCAGGCCGGTGTACGCGGCGACCCTTTCGAGGGCAATGGGGATGGCTTGGTGGGCGGTGACCTGTGGGTCGTAGTCGCCGATCAGGGCGATGCGAATCGGGCGGGTTTCCATGGATGGCCTCTGCACTTGTTGATTCCTGGTGCCCACTATAGATTGGCGTTCACGCACTCAATATTGGCGTTTTCCCAAGTGATCAATGCAGCCACGCACTATCGACTGGACTACCCGGACCTGGCCCTGATCCTTGCGCTGGTACGCGGCGGCTCTCTGGCCCGGGCCGCACAGCTGTTGAAGGTGGATGTCTCGACGGTGTTTAGAGCGGTTCGCCGGCTGGAGGCTGCACTGGGTCAGCAACTGTTCGAAAAGAGCCGCGCCGGTTACTTGCCCTCCACCCTGGCGCAGTCCCTGGCTGAACAGGCCGAGCGCGCCGAGCAGGCGCTGGAGGCGGCGCGCATCGGTGTGGAGCAGGGCGGTGAAGTGATCAGCGGCATCGTGCGCCTGACCTGTACCGATTCGGTCCTGCAAGGTTTGCTGTTGCCGGCGCTGGCGCAGTTCATGCCGAATTATCCGGCGCTGACGCTCGAACTCAGCACGTCCAATGATTTTGCCAACCTCAGCCGTCGGGATGCCGATATCGCCCTGCGCCTGACCCGATCGCCACCGGAGCACCTGGTGGGACGGCGACTGGCGGATATTTCCTACCGCGTGTGCGCCAGCGAGCGATACCTGCAATCGGTCAACACCACAGACCTGGTCTCATTGACCTGGATCGCTCCGGACGACTTCCTGCCCGATCACCCGACCGTTACCTGGCGTCGCCAGGCCTTGCCGGGTGTAACGCCGGGCTATCGCTGTAACAGCATGCTTTCGGTTACCGAGCTGGTCAGGGCGGGGCTGGGCGTCGCGGCATTGCCGGACTTTTTGATCGGCGACGGACTGCAGCCGCTGGGCGAGCCGTTGCACGGATTCGACACCGCACTGTGGCTGCTGACCCGTCCCGACTGCCGCGCGTTGCGCTCGGTGGTCACCTTGTTCGACGAGTTGGGGCGGGCGCTGAAACTGCCGTGAAGCCGTTCAGGCTTTTGGCTCATCCTTGTGCACGAAGTGTTGATGCATTTCCGTGGTCAGGTTTTCGATGCGCTCGGTGAGGGCCTTGGTCATCTCCGTGAGGCGGGTGTTCTGTTCAAGCAGCTCCAACAGTTGCGCGGTGTTTTTCGCGGCTTCTGCCTGTCGTTCGCTGTTGGCGATCGCCAGCGCTTCGCGGTGCTGCGCATCGGCATCGGTCTGGGCTTTGTCCCGCGCGGCCTGACGAGTCTGGGCTAACAGAATCAATGGTGCGGCATAGGCCGATTGCAGGCTGAAAGCCAGGTTGAGCAGGATGAACGGGTACGCGTCGAAGTGGGTGAAACCGGACAGGTTGAGGCACACCCAGGCCACCACGATCAGTGTTTGTGCGCCAAGAAAGGTCGGGGTGCCAAAGAATCGGGCAAAGGCTTCTGCGCGCAGGGCAAACTTGTCATTGCCAAAGGTCGGCGCCAGGTGGGCATGGGGGCGATGGAAACGCAGGTGATCGACGGGGGCTGCGGTTGCTTGGCTCGTGGTGGTCATGATGCTCTCTGTTTGTCTCCGGGACTGAGGCTCACTATAGCCTCAGCGCCAGTTTCATTCTGAAACACATGTACCGTTCAAATCAGCGCCATCAATCGTTCGACACCGCCGTCGACGTTGTCATTTATGACACCTGATAGCAGGCCAGAAACATGTCCAGCGCGGATTCGGCCACCCGGTGTTGTTCTTCGGGTGGCAAGCCCGGCTTGCCCATGGAAATCTGCGGCCAGAATGCAAAAGACTTGAGCAGCCCCTGCACCTGTTGCGCGGCAAAATCAGGGGCAATGGCTTTCAACCGGCCATCGGCCTGAGCGGCGCGAATCCATACCGTCAGCCCTTCTTCGCGTTCGCCCATTCGCGCCACCATGTCCTGCGCCCGTTCCGGGGAATGAATCGTCGCCGCTATCGCCACCCGAGCCAGGTCGAGAAAATTGTCATCGCCCAACATTTGCAGTTTGGCCATCAGCAATCTGCGCAATTGGTCGCGCAGCGGCAGGTCGGGACGGTAGGCCGTTTCCTGTTCTGCCGTTACCCGGGTCCATAACTGATTGAGGATCTCGGCGAACAACTCTTCCTTGCTGGGGAAGTGGTTGTACACGGTGCGCTTCGACACGCCGGCAGTGGCCGCAATCTTGTCCATGCTGGTGATCTCGAAACCGTTGTCACGGAATTCGTTGATCGCGGCTTGAATGATCGCTTGGCGTTTTCGGTCGGTGAGGCGCTGTGGAGCTGTCATAAGTACGCTTCGGCAGGAAAAAGGGGAGAATTACACTCGGTAGTTTACTTGTCATCGACTTTGATGCAACCTAGAAACTACACTGTGCAGTGTAATGTTTTGTTAATCCTGCCCAGTAAAAAATAGAAAGTCCGGCTGATGCGTGCGTGCCTTGGCCATTTATCGTCCCAAAGCGGAGAATCGCGTCATGCGCGGTTTTTCTGGAGTCATTCAGACATGGCCAATTCAAACTCCCCGGCGGACAACGCCTCCACACCTGAAGCGTCCCGACAGGCTCAAGGGCAGTATCAGAACTTCACGCCGATTCAGCGTTTAAGCTTTGGCAAAACCATGGGCATCCTGTGGAACGCGCTGTTCCACAAGCCGCAAAACACCCGCCCGAGCGCGCCCGTCCCGGTGCAAGCCCTGACTCAAGCCGCACTGATCGCAGCGCCCAACCACAGCGTCTATCGCCTGGGCCACTCCACCGTGTTGCTCAAGCTGCGCGACAAGTTCTGGATCACCGACCCGGTCTTCGCCGAGCGGGCCTCGCCCGTGCAATGGGCCGGCCCCAAGCGTTTTCACCAGCCACCGATCAGCCTGGAACAATTGCCACCGATTGAAGCGGTGATCCTGTCCCACGACCACTACGACCACCTGGATCATCAGGCGGTGTTGAAGCTCGCGGACAAGACCAAACACTTCCTTACCCCGCTGGGCGTAGGCGACACCCTGATCAAATGGGGCATCGACGCCAGCAAAGTCCGCCAACTGGATTGGTGGCAAGGCACGGAAGTCGATGGCATCCAGTTCATCGCCACCCCATCGCAGCACTTCTCCGGCCGTGGCCTGTTCGACAGCAACAGCACACTCTGGGCCTCGTGGGTGATGATCGACGGCGACACGCGCATCTTCTTCAGCGGTGACAGCGGCTACTTCGACGGCTTCAAACGCATCGGCGAACAGTACGGCCCGTTCGACCTGACCCTGATGGAAACCGGCGCCTACAACGTCGACTGGCCGCACGTGCACATGCAACCCGAACAAACCCTGCAAGCCCACCTAGACCTCAAGGGCCGCTGGCTACTGCCGATCCACAACGGCACGTTCGACCTGTCGATGCACGCCTGGTACGAACCCTTCGACCGTATCCTGGCCCTGGCCTGGGAACGCAACGTATCGATCACCACTCCGCAGATGGGAGAAGCGTTCAATCTGATGCATCCGCAGCGCGGTAGTGCGTGGTGGCTGGCGGTGGAAGGGGAGAGTGATCGGGTGGTGGCGCAGAACGCGTAGAGTGATGGGCCCCTGTAGGAGCGAGCTTGCTCGCGAAAAAAATCTGGACAACGCGATCATTCAGACAGCACGCGTTATCGTTAACGTCCATCGCGAGCCAGCTCGCTCCTACAGGGGGGCATTTATCGTCAGTCGATGAGTTGGCTCACTCCACCATCGCAAAATCCGCGCGCCCAACCGGATTCGGCGTAGACCCTTTCACATTCATCCCTCGGCCCGGCGCAAACCCCGGGAAGAACACCAACCCTTCGGCTTCAAGCCGATAGGCCAGCGCCAGGCGCGTGACATCCAGCACTTCCTGGCGTGCCTCGAAACGTTGAATGGCCTCCACCGAAACCCGGGACTCCCGCGACAGCTCTTCCACACTCCAGCCCAGCATCGCTCGGGCCTGGGCGCAGTGGGTCGGGGTGAATTGGAAGAGGGCGATACGTTCCAGGGTGATTTTCATCGCTTGAGAGGCCATGGTGTTCTCCGGGCTCGAGAGTGTTGGTTCAAAATATACTGTGTTTTTGTACAGTTGTTTTGAGCCCGGATCAAACGCATTTTTTGATTTGTCTTTTCAGGCAGACGAACGGCGCTGCGCTTACTTGCCCGCCAACCCCGGCGCTTCCCGCACGATGAAGTGATCCAGATTCTCGATGTTGGCGCTGAACACGCCGAACGTCTGCTCGGGGTTTTTCTTGCTCGGCACCTGTTTCAATTCTGGCGTCACCCCATAAAAGAAGCAGTACAACTCCCGCCCGCTCTCGATGGCGTGCTTGATCTCCTCCAGGAACGCCTTGCGTTTGCGGTAGCTGTCGATCAGCTTTTTGCTCAGGTAAACATTGACCGAGTAAGGCTTCTTCTCGAGCCAGACCTTCTTCTCGAAGTCGATGCGAAAGCTCTGGGTGTAGTCCTTGATCTCCTTGACCTTGCCCCAGTAAATCAGCCCCTTGTTGTCCTGCAGGTATTCGATCTTCTTGAAAAACGACCCGTAGGGCGCGGTGTGCTCGCCAATCTTCAGCGGCACGCGCTTGAGCAAATCCTTGTCGTCGAAGTTCGACACAAAACACTCCACCGGGTGGGCGAAGATGCTGGTCTTGTCCGGTGCCGATTCCCTGACCGGTTGCTCGACATTGCTTGCCGCCGAAGACGTCAACGACTCATCCCGCCCCCCATCCGCCGCGACCTTCGGGCTGAACGGCTTGCGCACATACTCGCGTCGAGTCAGCAACAGTTCCGATGGGAAATGTTCCTCGCGACTGTCATCCGTTTCTGCATCCTCCACACCCGACGCCGGTGTCTTCAGGCTCGCATAAGGACACCCCTCGACATGCCGCGTGCTCGGCAGGTTCTTGAAGTGTGGCGTGCGCACGTAATTCACATTCTTCGCGTTGAAGGTGCCCAGCTCATTGCTCGCATCGAACGCCAAACGACAGACATCGTTGGGGCACTGGAAATGCTCCCTGGCCGAATCGAACGCCATCGTCTCGTCGAAATTCAGATCCCGAACGTCATAGATCGACAACTTGTCGTTGAGGCTGAGGCAGTAGGCGAGGTCGAATTTCATGTCGGGTTCCAGGTCCTTTATGCGAGCAGCTTCCAGTGATGGCGCATTCGAAGCAATAGCTACACTGAGATCACTTCGGTATCGCCGGGTCTGCACAGTCCATCAAAGAGAGCGGTTTCATGAGCCAATCAGATGCTTCGCCGCCCCTCCCGGAGCCGGGCCGGATAGCACGCCGGGATGAACAGACCGGCTGGCGCCGCTGGCTACCGGGCCTGGGCATGCTGCGCGAATATCAATCGGCATGGTTGCGTTACGACATCGTGGCCGGCCTGGTGCTGACCACGATGCTGGTGCCGGTCGGTATCGCCTATGCGGTGGCTTCGGGCGTGCCCGGCATTTATGGCTTGTACGCGACTATCGTTCCGCTGCTGTTCTATGCCTTGTTCGGCCCCAGCCGGATTCTGGTGATGGGGCCGGATTCCTCCCTTGTGGCCGTCATCCTTGCGGTCATCATTCCACTCTCCGGCGGCGACCCGCAGCGAGCCGTCGCCCTGGCGGGGATGATGGCGATCGTCTCGGGAGCGGTGTGTATCCTGGCCGGTATCGCGCGCCTGGGGTTTATCACCGAGCTGCTGTCCAAGCCGATCCGCTACGGCTACATGAACGGCATCGCACTGACCGTATTGATCAGCCAACTGCCCAAACTGTTCGGTTTTTCGATCGAGTCTGGCGGTCCGTTGAGTAGCCTGTGGGCCATCGCCTCGGCGGTGATGGAGGGAAAGGTCAACTGGACCACCTTCACGGTCGGCGGGCTCACCCTGGCAGTGATCCTGCTGCTCAAAAGAAGACCGCAATTGCCGGGCATCCTGATCGCCGTGGCAGGCGCGACGGTCGCCGTCGGTGTACTCGACCTTGCGACACGCGCCGGTGTGTCGGTCCTCGGTTCGCTCCCGCAAGGCTTGCCCGGCTTCGCCATCCCCTGGATCACCAGCGCCGATATCGTCCCGGTCTTGATCGGTGGCTGCGCCGTCGCACTCGTCTCGTTCGCCGACACCAGCGTGCTGTCCCGTGTCTACGCGGCGCGGACCCGTACTTACGTCAACCCGAACCAGGAAATGGTGGGCCTCGGTATCGCCAACCTGGCTGCCGGATTTTTTCAGGGTTTCCCGATCAGCAGCAGCTCGTCACGTACGCCCGTGGCCGAGGCCGCCGGTGCCAAGACCCAAATGACCGGCGTCGTCGGCGCACTGGCGGTGGCCTTGCTGCTGGTGGTGGCACCGGACCTGCTGCAACACCTGCCATCCAGCGCACTGGCGGCGGTCGTGATCGCCTCGGCCATTGGCCTGATCGAGATCAGCGACCTGCGCCGGATCTATCGCATCCAGCGTTGGGAATGCTGGCTATCGATTGTCTGCACGGTCGGCGTGGCCGCGTTCGGCGCGATCGAGGGCATCGGCCTGGCCATCGTGATTGCAGTCATTGAATTCCTCTGGGATGGCTGGCGCCCGTATTCAGCGGTATTGGGGCGCGCCGATGGGGTCAAGGGTTACCACGACATCAAGCGTTATCCCGACGCGCGCCTGATACCCGGCCTGGTCCTGTTTCGCTGGGATGCGCCGTTGTTTTTCGCCAACGCCGAACTGTTCAGCGACCGAGTGCTGGACGCCGTGGCAGCATCGCCCACCCCCGTGCGCTGGCTGGTGGTCGCCGCAGAGCCGGTCACCAGCGTCGACGTGACCTCCGCCGACATGTTGGCCGAACTGGACGACACGCTGCACGCGGCAGGTATCGAGTTGTGCATTGCCGAGATGAAGGATCCGGTCAAGGACAAGCTCAAGCGCTTCGGGTTGTTTGCGCGGCTGGGGGAGACAGCATTTTTTCCAACGATCGGGACGGCTGTGGACAGCTATGTGGCGAATTACCAGATGGATTACAGGGAGCGGGAAGATGAATGAAAGGGATTGTCGTGAAACCCGCGAGATCGAAATAGAGACTTCACATCAAGGAGCGAACCATGCCGAACAACTGGCCCGCCGGGATTGAGCACGTCGTCGTGCTGATGATGGAAAACCGTTCGTTCGACCATTTGCTGGGGGACTACACAAGCATCAATGCCGCGTGTGACGGTATCAACCGCAAGGCGCCCAGCACCAACCTGCTGAAGCTGGCCAATGGCAATTCGACGGTGATCACCCAGGCATCGGAGTTCCCGGAGAACTACAGTCTGTGGGCGCCGCCGCCCCCTCTGCCTCCGGCGCTGCCGCCGGGCAACAGCGAGGGTTTTGACCTTGGCCACGAATTCGTCAATGTAGAGAAACAACTGGGCGTCTCCTTCAAGACCAGCCCGGCCAACCCCACGCTCGCCGGTTTTGCCCAGGACGCCTACGACAAGGCCCGCAGCGACCTGAAGGTGTACAAGACCTGGTCGCAGTCCATGGCCCAACGGGCGATGAACTACATCCCGTTCGGCGCCACGCCAGCGAAGGATACGCTGCCGGCCATCCACGGACTTGCGCGTAACTTCACCGTGTGCGACCGCTGGTTTTCCTCGGTGCCAGGCCCCACCTGGCCGAACCGTTTTTTTGCCATGCTCGGCAGTTGCAATGGTCACTTGCTGATGCCCTCCACGGGCACGGTGCTGGCTGGCGTCAAAAGCCTGATTGCACAGTTCGGCGGCGAGAGTATTTTTTCGCTGCTGCGCAACAACGGCCACGACGCGCGGATTTATTCCGATGGCGCGATCCCGCTGGCGGCGCTGGTCAAGGGTGGTTTGCAGCACCTGAGCATCGACGACTTCAAGTCGGACGTCGCCGGTGACAAGCTCCCCGAACTGTCCTGGATCGAGCCGAGCTATGGCCTGCTCAACGGCAAACTCGGGCCCAATGTGTCGCATCATCCACCCGAAGATTTGCGCTTTGGCGATCAGTTTGTCGGTGAGGTGTTCAACGCCTTGTCAGCCAATACCGCTGTCTGGAACAAAACCCTGTTCGTGCTGCTGTACGACGAACATGGCGGTTTCCATGACCACGTGGTGCCGCCGACTTGCGTGGCGACTGGTTCAACGGTCGATGTCCCATGGAAAAATCCATTCACCCGCCTCGGCGTTCGGGTGCCGGCGATCCTGGCTTCACCGTGGCTCAAGCCAGGCTTGATTCCCTGGACGGGCAGCGTCCAGGCGCAGCATTACGATCACACCAGTTTGCTGGCGTTTCTTTGCGATCACTTCAAATTGCCACGTAGCGCCCTCGGTCCACGGGTGATCGCCGCGCAGCACTTCGGTAACGCGCCAATCTGGCGTGCTGCACCGGGCGTAACGGCTGCGCCAAAGTTGGCGGCCACCGTAGTGCCCAGTCGCGTCGGGTTGCCATTGATCGAGTCCGAACTGGCGACCCAGAGTCGGCAGGTAGTGGACAGCGCCACCGGTTACCTCGATGGCCTCGACCCAGAGCAGATCTGGAAGAGCAGCGCCCAATGGGTCAGCGGTTTTCTCGGCAACCGCAGCCGCGCCCTGGCTGATCCGGCTCAGGCCGCGCTCACGCCTGCCGCGCCCAGTGCCGACAGCCTGGAGGCGAAACTGCGGCGCTTGCAGGATTTGATGGTCACCGCCCAGGGGCAAACGGTTCGCCCCGTTGCAGTGCCTGCCAGCAAAGCCTTGGCCGAACCGGGAGCGGAAGTTGCGCCAACGCGGCTGCGCGTCCTGTGCCTGCCGGGTGTCGGCTACACGCCAGCCGGCCAGGGGCAGGGCGGCATCGATGCGAACTGGCAGGACCAATGGCGCACATTGATCCGCACTCAACTGGCGCAAAACGGTCGCCCCATCGATGACCAGGACATCGACTTCCTGTCCTTCGACGAGCAACTCAAGGAGGGGCCTGACTTCGCCCAGATCACCCGCGGCCTGGCGATGCTGAGCGCCGACGCCAGGGGCAAGGCTGACGAGAATTTCGGCAGTTGGGGCCTGCCGGTCAATCAGATGTTGCGCACCACCGTTGGCGCCATCGTGCAATGGATCGAAGACGCCGAGTTGCGCACTGCGTTGACTCAACATCTGTTGGCGAAGGTCGAGGCATTCAATCCGCAGATCATCTTCGCCCAAGGGCTGGGCAGCCTGATCGGCTACGACGCCCTGCGCCGCTCGGTGGCAAAAAAAGGTACGGCCCTCAAGCGCATCGATGGCCGAGTGTTCGTCAGCTTCGGCTCACCGATCGCACTGCCGCTGGTGATGCGCGAAGTGTGGGGCGGGCGGGTGCTGCGCCTGAGCGAAAACGGCCGAGGCATCCGCCGCTGGTTCCACCTCCACAACCCCAACGACGGCTTGCTGACCCGGCCGATCACCTCGCCGGATTCCGCGCGGGTCGACCTGCAAACCGAATTCAGCGTGCCGCTGCGCGATGACCTGCTCGACCTCAATCACGCCGCCCAGGCCTACTTGTCCTCAGCCTCCAGCCAGAACGGCCTGTGGCCGCAACTGGCCCGCGATGTGGTGGCTGCGCGAGCGCTGGAAGTGCCGGCATTCCTGTCCCGTAGCGGCCAACGCAAACGTCGCGCCTTGGTGGTCGGTATCAACGATTACCTCGACCCGAGCGCACGCCTCGAGGGCTGTATCAACGACACCTACCTGATCAGTCGCATGCTTCAGGAAAGCGGCTACGACGCCGGCGACATCCGATTGCTGCACGACGCCCGAGCGACCCGGGCCAACTTCGTCGAGCGCCTCGAATGGCTGGTGGAAGGCGCCCGCGCCGGCGACGAGCGCGTATTGTTCTACTCCGGCCACGGCACCCAGCTGCCGGTCTACAGCAGCAGCGGCGAAGCCGACTGCATGGACGAAACCCTGGTGCTCCACGACTTCGACTGGGACGACGAAAGCACCCACTTCACCGACAAACTGTTCCGCCAGTTCTACAGCCACCTGCCCTTCGACCCGGACGGCCACGGCGCCAAACTCACCGTCATGTTCGACTGCTGCTACGCCGGCGGCATGACCCGCGGCAACGGCCGCGTGCGCGGCATCACCCCACCCAGCGACATCCGCCACCGCATGCTGCGCTGGGACCCCTACGCCGGTGACTGGGACCGCCGCGTCTACGCCACCGACGCCGACCGCCGCGACTTCAGCGAACAAGACAACAAAACCCGCGGCCTCACCCGCACCCGCACCACCCAAGGCGCCGCCACCGGCCTGCGCCCCGAGAAAAAAGCCCAGTTGCTGCGCCAAGGCAAACTCTACGGCCACCACGGGCCCTACATGCCGCTGATGCTCTATGCTGCGCGGGAGAACGAAAAGGCCAGCGAATATGTGGTGGGCTCCAACCACTACGGCGCCTTCACTTATTTCTTGGTCGAACAACTGCGCAAGTTGCATCAGGAGGATGCGACGTTGGGGTTTGATCAGTTGATTGAACGGGTGGGGAGTGTGTTGAGCGCGAGGTCGTTGGGGCAGACGCCGGAGATTGTTGGGCCTAGTGGGGTTAGGGCGGCGGTGTGTCCGTGGCGGATTAGTGGGTTGGGGAGGTGAGGGCGCAGAGTATTGTCGTGGGAGAAATGAGATTGATGTAGCAGGCGAACAGCGGCTGGTCTATTCCACCGCTGCCCGCTATTGAGCAATAGCGCTTAGAAATAGTGGCTTTTCGCCCTATAACAAATTGAAACCCTTTGATACTTTGGTGAGTGTAGGAATTTTCCTACAGCCATTGTCGATAAGGACAGCACTCGTGGTGATCAAAGCGGTTTCGAAGGAACGAATAGACAAAGCGTTGCTGGAGTTTGATCGTAAATTTCGGAGTAAGCACGAGTGGCAGGGCTGGGAAAAAAACCTAGCTCACCGTTACGCCGTTCACTCGGGCGGTGAACTGTATCCGGCGAAGAAAATCGTCTCTCTGGCAACTGGCATTGCTGTAGGAAAATTCTCCGGTGGGCGCCCAACCAACAGTTACCTAGAAAAGCGAGGCTTCACTGTTGTGGAGTTACCGCGTGGAGAAGGCGAGCCTGTTTTGCAGTTCACGAAGGGGGCTGTTTACGACCGAAAAACCGAGATCAATGGACCGTTCGGTGGGAGCCTGCAAAGCGGCATTGCAGCATCCGCAACTTACCCTGCGATATTTTTGTTCACAGGCGATAGTGGTGAACAATACGGGTATGCCGACGATTGGGACAACGGTGCCTATCTTTATACCGGTGAAGGACAACGTGGGTCGATGACTTTGATCCGAGGCAACCGGGCCATCGCTGAGCATGCCGAGGATGGCCGAGCGCTGCACTTGTTTAAGTCTCTCGGCAAAGGTAAAGGCAACGAATACATGGGCGAGTTTTCTTGCGCCGACATGTTTGAGCGGACCCAGCCGGATGTGAGTGGCCAAGATCGGACGGCGATTGTTTTTCGGTTAGTCCCTGTGGGTATTCCTGGTGAATTAATTGAAGCTGAAGAACAGGATGAAGATGAGGCTGACCTTTCCGAGTCTCTGGCTGCGGCGCGGTTGGCTGCGCTGGCTGCATGTAAGCCTAGCAGCGATGATTTGGGGCTATCCGCTCCGCGTAAGATCTATCAGCGCAGCCGGAAGGTTGCGCACTATGTGCTGATGCGCGCCAAGGGCGAATGCGAGAGCTGTGAGAGGCCGGCTCCTTTTATGAAAAAGGATGGCACCCCCTACTTAGAGCCGCATCACGTAAACCGGCTCTCAGATGGTGGGTTAGATCACCCGCGCTATGTGGGAGCCGTGTGCCCAAGTTGCCATCGGGAAATTCATTCTGGAGTACATGGAGCGTTGGTGAATAAGAAGCTGAAGCAGCGGTTGGAAGCAATTGAAGGCTGATTGAAATGTGTGCCGAGGCAGTGAGGTCTGTTGCCTGCAAATATTGAGAGGCTGCGAATTGCTGGTTATGGAAATGAGGACAGTTAGTGAAGTGCTTATTGTAGGAAACCCATGCGTTCTCGTTCCTACAGACTGTCCTTAGTCCCTCGTGCGCTTCGACGACTGAAGCACTTGGGCTACCTTCCGCCACCAAGGCTTAGCTATCAACACCCGTCGCTGCGTTTGATCGTCTGACAGGTAAGGCATGTCCCGTAGCCGAATCCAACTTTCACCGCGCCAGTGCAGCAGATTTAACGACATTTCCGGCCAGTCCAACGAGCTCAACATCGGTCGATCCGCAGCATAAGGCTGCGCGGCATCGCGTAAGGCCTGCACAACCTGATTGGTCAGCCATTCGCGTAACAATCGATTTGCAGGGACATAGTGATACACCAATAGTGCATATACACCGGACTCGCTGAGCATTAGCTGTTTCCGTGGCTGTCGGAAGTATTCAATCCACAAGATACAGCGCTGATCCTTATCCAGTTTGCTGACCATGCGATCACTGAGATGGACACCCATCAAGCGGCCAATGTCACGGGCGCAGAACCACGGTTGATTTTCCAGCAGGAGGGCATGGAGCGGTAGGTTATGGAGGGTAAAGATCATTGGATGGAAAGGATCAGAGATTACTGATCGGTGTGAAGTATCTGCAGGCATACCCATTACCTCTACGTATAAAGTTGAAAAGGGCCAGAGCCCGACGTAGAGGATCTAAGAAATCCCAACAAGCGATTCTCCTACACACAGGATTGCGCAGGCATGGCGGATGCCAGCATGCATTCTGTGTGATGAAGTTGCTTCTACGTTGGGCGTTTCTTAGGCGCTTGCAATAAAGTTTAGAGCTGCTTGGAGTGGCCCTCAATACAGAATGTGCTGGATCTTCTGTAGGCGGTTTAGCTACTACTGAGATTGCTCGTAGGTGTTTTCCTACCCTACAAAAAAGCCCCGATCAGATCGGGGCTTTCAGATGTTCGATTTGTCGATTCAAGTCGTCAAATCGCGGCTAGCTCAGGAATCAATCCCAGCTCAAAGCCCCACCAGTCTGATACTCAATAACCCGAGTCTCAAAGAAATTCTTCTCTTTCTTCAAGTCCATGATCTCGCTCATCCAAGGGAACGGGTTAGTCGTCCCTGGGTACTCTTCCTTCAAACCAATCTGCGACAGACGACGGTTAGCGATGAACTTCAGGTAGTCCTCCATCATCGCCGCGTTCATGCCCAGCACGCCGCGAGGCATGGTGTCACGTGCGTATTCGATCTCCAGCTGAGTACCTTGCAGAATCATCTGCGAAGCTTCTTCCTTCATTTCGGCATCCCACAGGTGTGGGTTTTCGATTTTGATCTGGTTGATCACGTCGATGCCGAAGTTCAGGTGCATGGATTCGTCGCGCAGGATGTATTGGAACTGCTCGGCGACGCCGGTCATTTTGTTGCGGCGGCCCATGGAGAGGATCTGGGTGAAGCCGCAGTAGAA
Source organism: Pseudomonas sp. Pseusp3 (assembly GCF_047304225.1). Classification (NCBI taxonomy): domain Bacteria; kingdom Pseudomonadati; phylum Pseudomonadota; class Gammaproteobacteria; order Pseudomonadales; family Pseudomonadaceae; genus Pseudomonas; species Pseudomonas sp. Pseusp3. The sequence continues at coordinate 31,341 of NZ_JBGLYV010000066.1, forward strand.
GAAGATGCCTTCCAGAACGCAGTAGTAGGCGATCAGGTTGCGCAGCAGCTCTTTGTCGGTTTCGACGGTGCCGGTTTCGAACTTCGGATCGGAGATCGAGCGGGTGTATTTCAGGCCCCAGGTGGCTTTTTTCGCGACCGACGGGATCTCGTGGTACATGTTGAAGATTTCGCCTTCATCCATGGCCAGCGATTCGATGCAGTACTGGTAGGCGTGGGTGTGGATCGCTTCTTCGAAAGCCTGGCGCAGGATGTACTGGCGGCATTCCGGGTTGGTGATCAGGCGGTACACGGCCAGGACCAGGTTGTTGGCCACCAGGGAGTCGGCGGTGGAGAAGAAGCCGAGGTTGCGCATCACGATGCGGCGCTCGTCGTCGGTCAGGCCTTCCGGGTTTTTCCAGAGGGCGATGTCGGCGGTCATGTTGACTTCTTGCGGCATCCAGTGGTTTGCGCAGCCGTCCAGGTACTTCTGCCAGGCCCAGTCGTACTTGAAGGGTACGAGTTGGTTGAGGTCGGCGCGGCAGTTGATCATGCGTTTTTCGTCAACGGCGACACGGGCGGAGGCGCCTTCGAGTTCGGCGAGGCCTTCGGCGACGTCGAGCGAATCCAGGGCGGCCTTGGCGCGGGCAACGGCGGCGGAGTCAGCGGCGGTCACGGCACGGGCTTCCAG
>NZ_JBGLYV010000067.1:0-31950 GCF_047304225.1 Pseudomonas sp. Pseusp3
ACGCGGCGCGACCCGCTGCCGGCTGCTGCTGTCGTCGATGCTCAGGCAGTCACCACGGCGCGTGGCGTTTTGCAGCAGGTACGTGCGGATGGCCACGGCCAGGGCTTTGGCGGCTTCGACCGGTTCGGCGCTGGCTTCGCGCTGGAGAACACGGGCAACGTACTCTTCGCGATCCAGGCGAGCCACGAGCTTGTCGTTCAGCAGAAACAGTTCGCCGTCGCTGTGGATATCCAGCGCATTACCGTTGGCGAATTCAACGCGGTAGTCGCCCTGCAACGCTCCGGAAGTCACCGCGGTGCCCTCCGAAAGCACGCGCCGAAGCGGGTAGCGGGAGAACAGGTCGACTTCTACGCATTTCCCTGCATCCGCAGGCCATGCAACAGGCATCGCCGTAGACAATGCCTGTGCGAAATCACGCAGTACCCGCTGACTGGTGCCCCGTCCTCCGGCCCAGACCGGAGTGCCATCCGCCACCCAACCGGCAAACCCGCCCTGGCGCGAGGTTGCATCCTGATCCGCCAACCAGCTCCAGGTCTTCACCCGCAGGCGGCTTCCGAGTTCGCCGACGACATGGCCATCAGCGGCATTAAGCACCACATCGAGCAACACACGCCGGGCTTGATCCTGTGCTGGCAGTACCGAAAGCACCTTCAACAACTCTGCCACTGAAACCCGAGTAGCAGGTTGCAGCTTAGGCAAGTCCAGCAACCATCGCGGCGCCTGCCGCGTCTGCCAATAGGCTCGCCAGTCGGCATCGCTGATGCCCAACCGCGCGGGTTCGAAATACAAACCGCATGACTTCACCAACGCCTGATCGCGCTCGATCCTGCCGCCTGCCGTGCAGCAATAAACCTCGTCCTTCGACTGGCCGCGACATTCATAAGGCGACTCGTGTGCACCGCTATCGACCAGCCAGGCGTAGACGAACAACTTCCACACGCTGCCCAGCGGCGTCTGCAACGTCTGCGGCAGCGGCTCGCGGCTGATCACCTGAGTTCGATTCAACGACAGCAAATCATCCTTGAAAGCCAGGCGCAGCGGTTCGTCCTGCGCTGTCGCCAGCGCAGGGATCAAACACAGCAGACAAGCCATCAGAAGCCTGTGCACGTCAGTGAACCGTGACCTGGCCAAGGGCTGGCTTTTGTTCCATCGCCTGATGCTGCGGCGCATACACTTGGGTGAATCGCACCGGCGGCAAGTTGAACTGCCCCTTCTGCGAGAATCGCACCAGATGCCGCAGACGCAATTCGCCACTCAAGGCGTCGACCGGAACGGCATAAGCCATTTGCCCCGGTTCGAACCGCGCCTTCTCCAGCGCTGTCGGCTCGGTGCCGGCCTTGCCCATGAGCTTGATGCCCCAGGTCGTGCGCTCGACATCCGCGCCCGGTGGCAACGGCACTTCCAGCAGGCCGTAGCGCAGCGGTCTGGTGGCTTTGCTGGTGACGATCACTTCGTCGAGATAAAGGTTATCGCTGGACAGCGGCGCGTTGCCGACCGCTTCGAGCTTGAAGGTGAAGGCTTCATCCCCCGGTACCAGACGCGACAGGCGACGGGTGATGGTCACGGCCATCGGATCGACCACAGGCTGCTGGCTCCGGTAGCTCAATGCTGCACGCAGCGGACGCTCTTGCGCGCCGGTCAGTGACAACACGTTCGGCAACTGTGCGCCTTGCCAAACCCAATAGGTCTCGCCGGTAGCGCCCTGTTCCGGCTTCCAGCCCTCGCCCGGTTTCAAAGCAACGGCCGGCGCGGCCTGCTCGATGCTGTGTTGTAGCCAGGTCAACGCCAACGCACGTTCCAGCGTGGATTGCTGCGGCAGCAAACGCTGCAGCAATGCCTGAACGTGAGCCTGATCGAAGGGTTGCAGCGACAGGTTCAGCGCTTCGGCAAACGGCTGGGAACTGACTGCCAGACGCTGTTGTGCGTCGGCCAGTTGCCGCTTGAAAGCGTCCGGCAGATTGACCTTCGACTGCTTGGCCAACGAGGCGGTCAAGACGCGTGCTGCGGCCAGGCCCAGCGCCGAATCCGGATCGCTCATGACGAGGCTGTCTTCGCCGTCCTCCAGCAGGTTGGCGGCATTACCCTCGCTGGCCTTCGCCAGATCGTCCATCAAACCGCTGAGCAAGGTGTTCACCGGCAATTGCATCTGTTTGGCAAACGACAGAATCAGCGCCCGCTGCAACAGCGGCGTGTTGTTCGCCTGTTTGGCGTAGACCTCCAGCACCCGCTGCCAATGCTCCGGCGGCAGGCTCAGTTCCAGCACCTGACTGGCGTGCCAGTCGGCGTAATAGGCGTAGGCGGTGAGGAACGCATCTGGCTCGCCGTCCATGCCCCACCAGGTGAAGCATGCCGAAGGGCCGGCCATTTGTATCAGGCGCAGGCGACTGTTTTGCATGATCAGGCGCAAGCGATCGCGGATCTGCGGATTCGTCGCCAGCGTCGGGTAGGCGATGCTCAACGGCAACAGGCGACTGGCCGTCTGCTCGACGCCCTCGTAGGGGTAGCTCAACAGGTCGTCGAGGGCAGAACGGAACAATGCTTGCGGACTGTCATCCAGACGCAGGCGAACATCACTGGCGTCTGCCGGCAACGTCAGCGGCGTATCGCCCCCGCCCACTTCGAGACTCTGCGATTGCGTCACTTGCCAGCCTTCACCGGTCGCGGTCAGGCGCACCGCCAGGGCATCAGCGGTTTTGCCGTCCTGCACCAGCTCGGCGCTCCACTCGCCATTCGCCAGCTCAAAGGCCGGCAACGGGATGTAGTTGATGCCGCTGTTCAAGGTCAATGGCACGCGCTGCTCGTTGCCGGCGTAATGCGTCACCAGTTCGGCCTTGACCGGTTTCTCGGTCTGGCTGAAAGCAAATACGCCAAGGTCCGGTTTGTCGCCGGCGCGGAATCGGCTCGGCCCGCTCCACTTCAGGTACAGCGGTTTTTCCGAGCGGACGAATTGCTTCTTCTGCCCGACCTGACCGTCATCGGCGATGGCCCTGGCGGTGATGCGCCAGCGGGTCAGGGAGTCGGGCATCTTGAAGGTGAAGCGGGTTTTGCCGTTGGCATCGGTCAGCAATTCAGGCTGCCACGCAGCCGTGTCGACGTCCTCGCGACGCGGCCGCTCCAGCACCTTCACGCCGCGCTCGCTGCGATTGGCCTTGCCCGGTGCACCGGGGCTGCCCGGCAAGGCGACGTCATAACTGATGAACGACAGACTGGCGCTGGTGCGCACGTTGTTACGCCGTGGGTGATAGAAGAACTGGTCGATGCTCGGCGCGACTTCAGGTTGCAGGGCGTAGACCATTTCATCGACGACGCTGACCGTCAGGTGCGCGGGCATCGGCTTGCCGGCGAACCGGGTGGTCAGGTCCACCGAGACGGTTTCACCCGGCTGGTAGGTTTCCTTATCAGTGGCGATGGCCACGTCGATCTGTGGCGTGATCACCTTGATGCCGGCGTTCTGGAAACTGTACTGGCCGCCCTTGGTGTACAGCACCGAGAAGGTCAGGTTCGGTGCGAAACCGTCCTTCACCGGGATGCGCGCGCGGTATTGGGTATCGCTGAGTTTTTCCATCTTCAGCCAGTCGCCGCCCCTGGACAGCAACGCGGTCGCCTCGACCTTGTCGCGCTCCAGTGACAGCAAGGCATCGCTGACCGGTTCCGGGAAAGTGATCAACGCCAGCGCTTCATCGCCGGCCTGGTACTCGGGTTTGTCGAGGACGATTTCCACCGTGCCGGGTACGGCCTTGACACCTTCGCCGGTGACCGAATGCCCGGTGGCGCCGACCACACGACCGTGCTCATCCTTGAGCATCAGGTTGTAGGTGCCCGGCCGGTCAAAGGCCAGGGTGAAACCTTTGTCGGTTGCCGCGAGTTTGCCTTCGCCGGTGCTCTGGTCCTCCAGGCGCACCCAGCCGTAACTGCCAGGCGCAACGGCTTCGACCTGCTCGCCTTCGCGGGTATAGCTGAAGGCTACCTTGTCACCCACCGCGCTGAAGCGCCGGGGCGCACTCAAGCGGAAATTGGCCGCACCGCGATCGATGAGGATTTCCTTGGTGGTCTTGACCCGATACGCCGCGCCGTCGCTGGCAAACACCGTGAGCATGTAGCGACTCGGTTTATCGGCGGCCGGCAAATCGAGGGACGCGTTGCCCTTGGCATCGGTGGTCAATTCGGTACTGGTCAGCTCCACCGGAAATTGCCCGAGGTATTGCAGTTCGTTATCGACCATCGACAGCTGTTGGGCGCGCAGGCTCAGGTTCAATTTCGCATTGGCCACCGGTTTTCCGTCCGGGTACAGCAGCACCAGGCTGCCCTTGACCGGTTCGCCGGTACGGTAATCCTGTTTGGCCAGATTGAGCGAAATCTCGAAGTGCGGCTTGATGTATTCGGCGACGCGGAAGGCGCTGCTGTAGGCCTGATCCCTGTAGTTGAAACGCAGTTCATAACCACCGGCCACGGCGTTGTCCGGCAACTGGAAACGGCCCTGGGTGCCGGCCCTGGAATCGAGCTTCAAATCGAGGGATTGCAGCGCCGTGCCAGTCGCATCGAGCACGGTCACGTTGACGTCGGCAGCGGTTGGCTGCACCGAGTCCCGCGCGTTCTTGAATTCACGTCCGACGATTTTCAGCGACACCCAATCCCCCGGCCGATACAACGGCCGGTCGGTGAAGGCATAGAGTTTGGTGTCGTAGATTTCGCTGTCGTAGTAGAAATTTTCGGAGACGAACACCCCGCCCTCTTCGTCCTCGCCGATCACGAACGAACGCTCGGGGCTGACGTGTTTCAGGCGCAGCAAGCCGTCGCTATCCGTGGCGCCGCTGCTCATCACGCCGAGGCCATCGGTCCACAACACATTGACCTTCGGCACCGAACTCCCTTCGTGTTTGCGCGCAGCCCACACCAGCAATTCGTCACCGGCAATCTTGCTCACCGCCACGGTGTTGGAGACGAACACCATGGTCGTCGCGCGGTACTTGCCGATCAGCGCTTCCACCAGATACAGACCCGGTTTGAGATTGCCCAACGGGATGTACACGTTGCCCGGCGCGACACTGACGAACTCACTGGAAGAACCGGCCAGGTTCACCCCGGCAGGTGGCTGGATCGGCTTGGCCTGCCACAGCGGATAACGGAACTGGCTGACCACCGGCAAACCCGGTATCAGCGCGAATTGCGGCTGTGCATCGTAGGGCGTTGGCGCGGCCATCGCATTGCCCATCTTCAGTTCCGGCACTTGCTCGGTGACTTGTTTACGCGACTCGTATGAAAACGCCCGCTGCATCACCCGACGGGATTTGCGATACCAGTTGTCCCACAGGTAAGCGAGGGTGTTGGACAGACCTTCACCCTTGAACTGGCCATCACTGACCACCCGATGCAGGTTCTTCTGGCGCTTGAGGAAATCCAGCGGCTTGTCGATGCGATACACGCGAATGTCGGCGCCGCCGTAGGGTTCCATGCGAAACCGGCGATAGTCGCGACCCGGCGCTTCGAGGCGCACCATCGCCTGTTCGTCGCTGGCAAAACTGCTGTCGGCCAGCAGGAAAAAACTCTCGCCGGCCACCGGTGTATAACCGCTAGGCGCAACGGAATCATCCGCACGGACCGCCGACACGGACAAAAACAGGACTAGCAGCAACGGCAATTTCGAGCACAGGCGCAGCATGCGGGCTCCGTTCATTGGGAGAGAAAATTCAGTCGATAGATGCCGATGAAGTTGGGGTTGGCTGCGTCGGGTATCCATCGGGTGTCCTTCCATGTCATGAGTTGCTGCAGGCTTGCCGAACGCATGCCGTTGTCGGTGGGAGTGGTGGTGCCGGTGTGATAGGCGATGTAACGGCCCATCCAGATCATCAGGTGCTTGTCGTCGCCCTGATCGAAAAACATCAGGTCGCCAGGGCGCGCTTGAGCCACATCACGGCTGACCAGATGGCTGTTGAACTGGATCAATTTGATCGCATTGACGTACGGCCCGACCTTGCCGCCGCCCTGCTGCCATTGCTGGGCGAGACCGCGCTGGGCATCGCTCAACTGCAGCTCCGGCGGCAGGTAGCGATTGGACAGGCCATTGCTGCGCAGCCATTTGTCGTCATGCACTTTCAGCGCTTCGTTAGCCGCGAAGCGCACCAGCCCGGCGCAGTCTTGCTGATACCAGCGCGGGCTCGGGCCCTGGCTCAGTTGCTCCTGGGCGATGCGCACGAACCAGGCGCGAAATACCTGGGATTGCTGTGGGTCGAGCGGTGGTGTCTCGACGGCTCGGGCGCCCGCGCTCAGCAATAACGCCAGCAGGCCGAGACTGCGGATCAATGCCGTCACAGGGCTTTCCACTCCAGCGGCAGCCACTGCCAATGGCCGTCGGGCTCGCTGCCTTCGGGCAAGGTCAGGGCGTATTTGCCGTAACCGCCGAGCTTGCGCAGTTTCGGGATCAGGTAAGTTTGCGCAGCGTTGTAGAACACCGGTTCCATGTCCTGGGGCAGGCTGTCGAGGGTTTCCTGCTGCATCAGTTGCGCCATGGAGTCCGGGCCGAAATACACCGGCATCAGCAGGTCTTTGGGCACCACGTCGGCCATCGGCGGGAAGCGTTTGTCGAGGGTACCGAGGGCCTTGTCCACCAGCTTGTCGTCGAGGGAAAACAGCAACGTTGAACCGTGGCGCGCCAGGCTCACTTTCATGAACGCCTTGCCGGTGATGGCGTCGGGGTTTTCGGCCTCTTTGGCCGCATAGGGACCGAAGCTGGAGCTGACCTGGCGTTGCCACTGGCGACTCTGGCCTGCCTGTTTTTCCACCACCGGGAAGGCACCGTCTTCGACGTTGTTCTCGTAGGCACCGACCATCGAGCCGAACAGGTTGCCCAAATCCCCATCGAGTTTGCCGCTGTCGTCAGCGTTGAGGCTGGCCACCAGCAAAGGCGTGTACAACCGTGAATCGGCATACCAGCACAGGCCCGCCGCACCGGCCATGTGTTCTGTCAGCGCCTGGGCTACCTTCTCCTCGGCACCGAGTTTCACCAGCAGCGGTTTCTGTTGTTCGGCCGCCAGCGGCAACGCCACGCAAGCGCTGGCCCCCATGGGCATGGCTTGCCAGATCGGTTTGAAATCGAAGTCCGGCTGATTCTCCAGTTCATCCATGGCCAGAAAACTGTGCCAGCCCTTGTCGTCCATGTCGAAGCGCAGGCCGGCAAAGTTCGGGATAAAACGCTGGTAACCCATGGCCAGCACGCTGGCATTCACCGACAGGCGCTGTTTCACTTGCGGTTCACGAGGCGCCAGGCCGAAGGCTTCGGGAAACAGTTTTTCGCCATTGAGCAGCGCAGCAATGGCCGTGGTCGACACGCTACCCGGTTCCTCCATTGCACCGCTTTGCGGATCGTAGAGTTTCGCCGGATTGGACAGCACCACCAGTTTGTCGCCATGGGATGCGAACAGCAGCGCCTTGCTGGCGTTGTAGTTGAGTTGATAGAGCGCCACGCCTTCGATGCCGACCTTCAGGTCAGCGACTTTGCTCAGCTGCGAGTCGTCCAGCGCGACTTTGGCCAGCGGCTCCAGCACCTTGGCCAGCCCGCCGCGATCCATCACCAGCAGGAAATCCTTGAGCCGCCCATCCGCCCCGCGCCACAACGCTACGTCGGCAGGCTGATCGAACAGCTGCTCGATCAAGGTGTCCTGCAGTTTCAGGTCGTGTTCGTAGATGATCCGCCGCAGGCTGCCGATCAACCCCAGACGATCGGCGTGGGTTTCGTAATAGAAGACAAAATCTTCGGTCAGGGTTTCCTTGAGGAACGGCACTGCCAGCAGGTCCTTGGGCAATTGGCTCAAGGAATGGGTTTCCAGCAAGCCATCAGGGCGACTCATACCCAGCTTGTCACTGGCCAACGCAGGCGCCGGGGCCTTGGGCTTGTGCATGAACCACCCGATCCCACCGGCCACGACTACGACCAGGCATAACCCGATCAGCAGCGTCGGCCAATGCACAGAAGATTTGGCCGCGGGGGCGCCAGCGGCTGGGGTAACAGTGCTATCACTCATGTTCACAAAACCCGATGTTCATCCGTGGAGCGGGGATGCTTAGTAGTTGAAAGTCTTGACCAGCAGCAGGTCGCCGATTGCGCGCAGGGGCACGATGAATGTCTCGCGCTTTTCATCGACGGTGTTTTCGTTGAGCACCAGATTGATCTGCGAGGTAATCACCTCGTTCTGGTTGCTGGCCTCATCGAAGTTATAGCCGCCGCTGCCGAAGTTGCCCCAATAGTTCACGTAAACCAGATAGGTGCCATGCAGCGGTGCGGTCATGGTGAACATTTCCGGACCCGGGCCATCGACGCCGTCAGGGTCGAGGCCGCCACCATTGGTCAAGGCCGGGTGCGCCCAGAAGGCATGCTGGCCATCGGGCGTGACGATGTGCAGGTCGAGTTCGGCCTTCGGATCGTCCCAACCCAGCACCACGCGAATCTTTGCCGGCGTGCGCAGGTTGTTGGCTTCGTAAAACTGAACGCGCTTGAGGGACTGGCCTTCGGCGCTGCGGACTTCAACGCTGTTGGAACCGGCACCAAACGCATAGGGCCGGGCAAAACGCCCTTGCTCGTCGGTATAGAGATTCAGCGGATTGCCGTTGACCGCCAACGTGTGCGGCCCGCGCTGAGTGCCGATGGCCTTGAGTCGGCCCTCGATCATCGTGCGATTGCGCTGCACGCCCCGGTCGATCGGCGGCGTGGGGTAGGCGACTTGCGGGTTTTCGCTACGGTCCAACAGACCGTTGAAACGCCAGCCGCCCACCGGTTCCGATAGCTCGGCATTCGGCGCGGCCAAAATCACCGGCGCGGTTGCCAACCCGATCAGCAGCAAAAGAAATGAGCGCATGTGACGCCTCCTGCCATGCATGACGAAACCTTGCGCCTGATCCTGGGCGCATTACAGATGGGGATACTGCGTTTCGTCTGAAAGACCCGTGTCTTGCCGAGTCGAATATGATGCGAAGGTTAGACGTGCAGGTGTTTTTTAACAATCGGACGCATCTGGATTTGCGGGAGAAATCACAGCGCTGGGTGGACGATGAACCGAAATGCATCTGCCACCCTGTAGGAGCGAGCTTGCTCGCGATGAACGCAAGCACACCGCGTCAAATCAGACAGTACGCGTCATCGTTAACGACCATCGCGAGCAGGCTCGCTCCTACAGGGAGTTGAGCCAAACAGCCGATCCCCTCTCATTTGCCCATAAACCCCCTATCTGCTAGTGTCGCGCCGGTTTAACGTCAACCGGAAATCGCCGCCATGGCCCGCAAAAAAGCTGCACTGGATTTCGAACAGTCCCTCGCCGACCTGCAAACGCTGGTAGAGCGTCTGGAGAATGGCGAATTGTCGCTGGAGGACTCGCTGGCCGCTTTCGAGCAAGGCATTGGCCTGACCCGCGATTGCCAGGCGGCGCTGGCCCAGGCCGAACAAAAGGTTCAGGTGCTGCTCGAGCGTGATGGCGAGTTGGCCGAGGAACCCTTCGACGCGGATCAGCCAGAATGATTGCAGCGTACTCCGCCACCAGCCAGGCCCGCGTCAACGCAGCGCTGGAAACCCTGTTCACCGCACCGAGCCCCGAGCTGGCGCGGCTGTACGAAGCCATGCGCTACAGCGTGATGAATGGCGGCAAACGCGTGCGGCCACTGCTGGCCTATGCCGCGTGCGAAGCGTTGGGCAGCAAGGCCGAGCAAGCCAACGGTGCGGCCTGTGCGGTGGAATTGATCCACGCTTATTCGCTGGTGCATGACGATTTGCCGGCGATGGACGATGACGATCTGCGCCGCGGCCAGCCGACCACCCACAAGAAATTCGATGAAGCCTGCGCGATCCTCGCCGGCGACGGCTTGCAGAGCCTGGCCTTCAGCGCCCTGCTCGACCCACGTCTGAGCGCGTCGGATGCCGAAATCCGCCTGCAAATGGTCAGCGCCCTGGCACTGGCGGCAGGCCCGGCGGGCATGGTCGGCGGTCAGGCCATCGACCTCGGTTCGGTCGGTCTGAAGCTTGATCAGAAAGCCCTCGAGTACATGCACCGGCACAAGACCGGCGCATTGATCGAGGTCAGCGTCAAACTCGGCGCCCTGGCCAGCGGCCGTGCCGAGAAAGACGAACTCAAGTCCCTGCAGGCTTATGCACAGGCCATCGGCCTGGCATTCCAGGTGCAGGACGACATTCTCGACGTCGAAAGCGATACCGAGACCCTCGGCAAACGCCAGGGCGCCGACATTGCCCGGGACAAGCCGACTTACCCGGCCCTGCTCGGTCTGGACGCCGCCAAGGCCTATGCCCTGGAACTGCGCGACCAGGCCCTGCACGCCCTGCGACCGTTTGACGCAGCCGCCGAGCCGTTGCGTGATCTGGCCCGGTATATCGTCGATCGCCGCAGCTGACGGCGAATCCGTCAAAAAAGACCAACGCGTGGGCAGGGGACGATGCATCAGGTAAACTGCCGCATCTTTTATACCTATAACGATTCGCCTGATGCCCACGACGTTTCATGAGATTCCCCGCAAGCGCCCGACCACGCCCCTGCTCGACCGCGCGAACACGCCGGACGGCCTGCGCCGGTTAGGCGAAGCCGAGCTGGAAACCCTGGCCGATGAGTTGCGCCTGGAATTGCTCTACACGGTCGGCCAGACCGGTGGGCATTTCGGTGCAGGCCTGGGCGTCATCGAGCTGACCATCGCGCTGCATTACGTGTTCGACACCCCGGACGACCGGCTGGTGTGGGACGTGGGTCATCAGGCTTATCCGCACAAGATCCTCACCGGTCGCCGCGAACGCATGGCCACCCTGCGCCAGAAGGACGGCGTCGCGGCGTTCCCGCGCCGATCCGAGAGCGAGTACGACACCTTTGGCGTCGGCCACTCCAGCACGTCGATCAGTGCCGCGCTGGGCATGGCGATTGCCGCCCGCCTGCAAAACAGTGATCGCAAGGCCATCGCGGTGATCGGCGACGGTGCGTTGACCGCGGGCATGGCGTTCGAGGCACTGAACCATGCGCCGGAAGTGGACGCCAACATGCTGGTGATCCTCAACGACAACGACATGTCGATCTCGCGCAACGTCGGTGGCCTGTCGAACTATCTGGCGAAGATCCTTTCCAGCCGCACCTACGCGAGCATGCGCGAAGGCAGCAAGAAAGTGCTGTCGCGCCTGCCCGGCGCCTGGGAAATCGCCCGTCGCACCGAGGAATATGCCAAGGGCATGCTGGTTCCCGGCACCCTGTTCGAAGAGCTGGGCTGGAACTACATCGGCCCGATCGATGGCCACGACCTGCCGACCCTGATCGCCACCTTGCGCAACATGCGCGATCTGAAAGGTCCGCAGTTCCTGCACATCGTCACCAAGAAAGGCAAAGGTTTCGCCCCGGCGGAAGTCGACCCGATCGGTTACCACGCCATCACCAAGCTCGAACCGCTGGACGCCCCGGCTGCCGCGCCGAAAAAGGCCAGTGGGCCGAAATATTCCGGTGTGTTCGGCGAATGGTTGTGCGACATGGCGGCTGCCGATCCGCGTCTGGTCGGGATTACCCCGGCGATGAAGGAAGGCTCGGATCTGGTCGCGTTCAGCGAACGCTTCCCGCTGCGTTACTTCGACGTGGCCATTGCCGAGCAGCACGCCGTCACCCTCGCGGCCGGCATGGCCTGCGAAGGCGCCAAACCCGTGGTAGCGATTTATTCGACTTTCCTGCAGCGCGGCTACGACCAGTTGGTGCATGACGTCGCCGTGCAGAACCTCGACGTACTGTTCGCCATCGACCGCGCAGGCCTGGTGGGCGAAGACGGTCCGACCCACGCCGGCAGTTTCGATCTTTCGTACTTGCGCTGCATCCCCGGCATGCTGGTGATGACCCCGAGCGATGAAAACGAGCTGCGCAAAATGCTCTCCACCGGTCACCTGTATGAAGGCCCGGCGGCCGTGCGTTATCCACGCGGTAATGGCCCGAACGCGACCATCGAGAAAGACCTCGAACCGATCGAGATCGGCAAAGGCGTAGTCCGCCGCCAGGGCAGCAAAGTCGCCCTGCTGGTGTTCGGCGTGCAACTGGCCGAAGCCCTGAAAGTCGCAGAGACGCTGGACGCGACCGTGGTCGACATGCGTTTTGTCAAACCGCTGGATGAAGCGCTGGTTCGCGAAATCGCCGGCAGCCATGAGCTACTGGTCACTGTCGAGGAAAACGCGATCATGGGCGGCGCTGGCGGCGCTGTCAGCGAATTCCTCGCCCGTGAAAACATCCTCAAGTCGGTGCTGCACCTGGGCTTGCCGGACATTTACGTCGAACACGCCAAGCCTGCGCAAATGCTGGCCGAGTGCGGGCTGGACGAGGCCGGGATCGAAGCGTCCATTCGCGAGCGCCTGCAACTGCTCAACCGCTAAACACACTCTCCCTGTGGGAGCGGGCTTGCCCGCGAAGAGGCCGGTATATCCAACATCAATGTTGGCTGTGCCGACGCCTTCGCGGGCAAGCCCGCTCCCACAGTGTTTTGTGGGTCCCTCAAAATTGCCTTTGCCTCAAAGCACCATCGGACTACCAATGAAGTTTGCCCGCCTCGCCCTGCCCCTGTTCCTGCTGCCCACCACCGACACACTCGCCGAAACCTTCGAACGCGACCAGGCCCTGAAGCTGCCCGACGTGCTGATCAGCGCCAACCGCCAGGTCGAAGCACGCAACGACAGCAGTGCCGCCAACACCGTTTTCACCCGCGAAGACATTGATCGCCTGCAGCCCGATAGCGTCACTGATCTGTTGCGTCGGGTGCCTGGCGTGCAGGTCTCGCAGACCGGCGGACGCGGCAGTCTTCCGGGGGTCTACATTCGCGGCACCCAGTCGGCCCAGAGCCTGGTGCTGGTGGATGGCCAGCGCATCGGCAGTTCGACCTCCGGCGACAGCAACCTGCAACACATCAACATCGAGCAGGTCGAGCGCGTGGAAGTGCTGCGTGGCTCCCGTTCGGTGATTTATGGCAGCGATGCGATTGGCGGGGTAATCCAGATCTTCACCCGCCGTGGCGGCGAACAGGGCCTGCAACCTCGACTGCACATTGGGTTTGGCAGCCACCAGACGTGGGAGCGCAGCCTTGGCCTGTCCGGTGGGGATGAGCGAACCCGCTTCAACCTCGGCGCCAGCCTCGACGAAACCGCCGGGATCAATCGCACCCACGAGTCATTCCCTAGCGACGGCGACCATGACGAATACCGCAACAAGTCGCTCAGCCTGAGCTTGAGCCACGCTCTCAGCGATGACATCGAGATCGGCGCCAACGTGCTGGATAACCGTGGCAAGAGCGAGTTCGACAACCCGTTCGGCCGCTTCGACATGAGTACGTTCGAGTCGGTCCCGCAACAGCCCTACAGCGAGTTCGACGTGAGCAGCGTCAGCAGCTATGTCGATGCGCGGATCAACGACCGCTGGAAAACCCGCATAGATGTCGGCCACAGTGAAAACCGCGAGAAGACCCTCGACAAACTCAGCGATGAACGCACGGTGTTCAACACCTATCGCGACTCGGTGACCTGGCAGAACGACCTGACGCTCAACGAGCGCAACAGCCTGATGCTCGGCGGCGACTGGTATGAAGACCGGATCAACAGCAGCACGGCATTCGACGAAGACAGTCGCTGGAACCGTGCCGCGTTTATCCAGCATCGCTTTCAGGCGGACAGTTTTTCCACGGAGTTGGGCCTGCGTCACGACGATAACCAGCAGTTCGGCGGCCAGAATACCTGGAGTGGCACCTTCACTCTGCCGCTGACCCAGGACAACGAAGTGCTGCTGACCTACAGCGAAGGCTTCCGCGCGCCGACGTTCAACGATCTGTACTACCCCGGCTTCAGCAACCCGGACCTGAAGCCTGAAACCTCGAAAAGCTATGAGCTGCAGTGGCGCAGCCAATTGACCGAGAGCAGTCGCCTGGAGACGTCGCTGTATCGCACCGACCTTGAAGACGCGATCATCTTCGGCAGCAACTCGCGCCCCGAGAACGTTGCCTCGGCGCGAATCAACGGCTTCGAAGCCGCGCTGAAGCAGGAACTGTTCGACTGGCAGAGCAATCTCGGCGTGGCGATCATCGACCCGCGTGACCGCGACACCGGACATACCCTGGCCCGTCGTGCGCGGCGCACTTTGAGCTGGGATCTGGACCGCCAGTTCGATCGACTGGGCCTCGGCGCCAGTTGGCAAGCGGTCAGCAGCAGCTATGACGACTTGAACAATCAACAGCCGCTCGGCGGCTATGCCTTGCTGGGACTGCGCAGCAGTTGGGAACTCAGTCGTGAAATCAGGCTGGCGCTGAAGGTCGATAACCTGCTGGACAAGGGTTACAGCCGGGCGTTGTACCGCCACCAGGGTAGCCAGTTCGGGTATCGCGAGGAAGGTCGGGCGTGGATGTTCGGGGTGACGTGGACACCGGAGATCTGATCCAAAATTTATGGCGCCTGGACCGGCCTCTTCGCGGGCAAGCCCGCTCCTACAGGGTTAGCGCGATCCTGTGGGAGCGGGCTTGCTCGCGAAGCAGACAACTCGGTATCAGCGGTCGGGCGCGATCAACTGGCAAAGCTTTGCAGTGGCCTCGATCATCTGCCCACTCGGCCGCTCCAACCCCTTGTCCACCACCAGGCGCAATTGTCCGTTCGCCACCGCCGCCACCTGTGGCCAGGCTTTCCACGCATCAAGCTGCGTCTGTTCGCTGGCCAGAATCACCTCGGGATTACGCTGCAACACAGCTTCCACACTGACTTGCGGTGCCGGCAGTTTCAGGTCGGCAAACACGTTCCGGGCACCGCAGACCTCCAGCGCATCGCTGATGATCTGCTCGCCGCCCACCGTATACAGCGGCCGATCCCAGACCTGATAGAACACGCGTAACGGCTTATCCCGTCGGTAGCGCTGACGCAGCTCACCCAGTCGTTGGCGCAAATCGCTGGCCAATGAAATTCCGCGTTCAGGCCGGCCGAGCTGAGCGGCAATGGCCTCGATCTGCGCGGTGAGCTGGTCCAGGCTGTGGGGTTCGGCGACGTAGGTGGGAATACTCAGGCGCTTGAGCTGGTCGCGCTGGGCGGGGCCGACGCTGCCGGGCCATAGCAGCAACAGATCGGGGTTCAGGCTGAGCAAGCGCTCCACGTCCAACTGGCCATAGCGGCCAACGGAGGGCAGGTTCTTGAGTTCGGCAGGTCGCTCACCGGCGTCCAGCACTCCGACCAGAAGGTCGGCAGAACCCAGCTCAACGACGATTTCAGAGAGCGACGGTGCCAGGCTGACAACCCGCTCGAGCGCAATGGCCGAGCTGCTGGCGGCCAGCAGCAAAACCGCCAGCCAGAGCGCGCGCATCAACCGAGTTGACGCGGAATACGGTAGAGGTAGAACAGCACCGCGGTCGACAGCGCCAGCAGCATCAGCGGCACTGCCTCAAGACCGACGAACACCGCCAGGGCAGCAATCCAGGCCGGCAGGCCGGCGGCGAGGAATGCCGTGCGCCGCTTGGCCGCCAGACTGATCCAGGCGCCAGGTTCTTCAGGGGTATCGAGGGCTTTCTGAGTGGCGATCAGCGCGTGCTTGTAAGCGCCGAAAAACTTCAGGCTGACAAACATCGAGGCAACTCCGGCGATGAACAACGGCATCGCCAGCACCGGCAGGATGGCTTCGCTCTGGCCGAACAGCGCGTTGATCACCAACAGCGGCATCAAGGCCAGTGCCAGGTACTGCCACCAGCTGACGGACAGTCGCCGCCGAACCTGACCGCGGGTCACGCCCGGTCTACCTCGCCCTGATGCTCGTTGCCCATCATGTGATCGAGCTTGCTGGCCTTGGTCGCCAGGTAGAGTCGGTTATGCGGGTTGTGGCCCGTGTGCAGCGGCACGCGCTCGGCGACCACGATACCCATGTCGGTCAAGGCTTTGACCTTGCGCGGGTTGTTGGTCATCAGGCGCAATGACTTCACGCCCAGGTGCTCCAGCATCGGCAGGCACATGGCATAGTCACGCTGGTCAGCGGCAAAGCCCAGACGCTCGTTGGCTTCGACGGTATCGGCGCCACCGTCCTGCAGCTCATAGGCGCGGATCTTGTTCAGCAGGCCAATGCCACGGCCTTCCTGACGCAAGTACAGCAACACGCCACGACCTTCACGGGCAATCGCCTGCAAGGCAGCTTCCAGTTGCGAGCCGCAGTCGCAACGCTGGCTGAACAAGGCATCGCCGGTCAGGCATTCGGAGTGCAACCGGCCGAGTACCGGGGCACCGTCGGCGAAATCACCCAGGCTCAGCACAACGTGCTCGCGGCCGGAGGCTTCATCGAGAAAGCCGTGCATGGTGAATTGCGCAAAAGGCGTTGGCAGCTTGGAAGCGGCGACAAAAACGACAGGCACCGGTGTGCTCCTGATCTAAAAGTCTGAAGATTCGCAGAGCCGGCATTGTAACAGCAGGTTCCGGGCGACGCTTAGGCTGAATTATCGGCGATAACTATCAAAAAGTTTGATATCCGGGCTGACACTGTCCTCTGTGGGAGCGGGCTTGCTCGCGAAGGCGTCGTATCAGTCGACATCGATTTTGTATGACACAACGCTTTCGCGAGCAAGCCCGCTCCCACAGGGACCAATCACCAAGCTCGAGATCGCGATCAATTCGAATCAAACGGATAAGGCTGTTTCCAGCGCTCGAAGATCGGTTTCAGTTCGCCGCTTTTCACCAACTGCTCCATGCGCTGGTCGAACAGGGCCATTAACGTGCGCGCCTTCGGGGTCTTGGCGAAACACAGGTACAGCGGCAATTCTGCGATATGGGTGCGCCGCAGCTGGGACGGATCCTTGGCGCGGTTGATGACATCATCGACTTCGGTCAGGGCATCGATATAGAAATCAGCGCGATTGTGGGTCAGCATCGACACGATGCCGGTACGCCGCATCACTTCGTCGAAGTGGCGCACATTGGGCAAGTAATGCTGGTAATCGTAGCCACGGACCCAGGCCAGTCGATAATTGCCCAGGGTTTCCAGGGTGGGTACCGGACCGCTGGCCAGGCCCAAGGCATAGATGTGATCGGTGTCGAAGTTCCAATGAGGATAGAGCACATCCTCGGATTCATCACGGTAGGAGCCTACGCAGGCATCGACTTCGCCACGTTTGGCCAGGCCCAGCGAACGCACGTAGGGCTCGCTGCGGATGTCGACCTTGACGCCCACCGGTTCGAAGACTTGCCGTAGCACGTCCCAACCCAGTCCATGACCGTCAGCAGCGGTGTAGTCCTCCCAGTCTTCGCTGGCCAGGTGAATCACTGACGGCGGCGTAGCACCCCCTCCTCCCGCCTGGGCAAAAGAGCAAAACATCGCCAACGCCATCACCATCAAACCGCGTAAAGCCATCCCTGCTACCCCCGATTAACCGCTCTCCTGATAACGCGTGGAAATCCGCGGTCAGGCGAAAAACCACACCAGTCCCTGCATCGCCAGCCAGGCGAACACTCCGGCCAGGACATCATCGAGCATGATGCCAACGCCGCCATGTACATGCCGGTCAATCCAGCGAATCGGCCACGGCTTGAGGATGTCGAAGAAGCGGAACATCAAGAAGCCCGCCAGCAACCACTGCCAACCTTCCGGCACCAGCCACAGGGTGATCCACATCCCGACCATTTCGTCCCAGACGATGCCTTCGTGGTCGTGCACCCGCAAATCGTCGGCCACTTTGCCGCACAACCAGAAGCCGAACAGCATGGTGATGCCCAGCATCAGCCAGTAACCCCAATCGGGCAGCATCTGCCACAACGGGATAAAGGGCAGCGCAACCAACGACCCCCAAGTGCCCGGTGCCTTTGGCAAGGTGCCCGAGCCGAAGCCGAACGCCAGGAAATGCCACGGATTACGCCAGACCGACGGCGGAACGTGTTCTGCCGGGACCTGTTTGGGGTGATCTGTCACGGTGACTCCCGAAAATGTTGATAACCCCGGGTTTGCGGGGTGATGTCTTTGCCATCGGCGTCCAGCAGCCTCACGCCCTGCCCCGTCACAACCTGCCCAATCACATGAATCGGCCAGCCGTCGGCAAGCAATAGCGGTAACTCGACGGACGGCAAGGTGAAGACCAGGACGTAATCGTCGCCGCCACTCAGGGCCGCAACCTGTGCGTCCGATTGACCGAGAAAATCGACCAGGCTCTGCGACAGCGGCAATCGATCCCGCTCGACTTCGATACCGACCTTCGAGGCCAGCGCGATATGCCCGCAATCAGCGAGCAGACCATCGGAGATATCCATTGCCGAAGTGGCCTTGCCACGCAACGCCTGACCCAAGCCGAGCTGCGGTTGCGGCGACCAGTAATGCGCCAGCAACGGCTCGGCAATGCTCGCTTCGACCGTGCGCTGGCCGAGCACCAATGGCAAGGCACCGGCGGCATTGCCCAGCTCGCCGCCCACACACAGCAGATCGCCCGGTTGCGCACCGCTGCGGGTCAGCGCCAGACCGGCCGGCACGCGTCCGAACACGGTCATGGTCAGGCTCAGCGGCCCACGGGTCGTGTCGCCACCCACCAGCGCCACGCCACAACTTTGCGCCATCCGGTTCAAACCACGGGCATAGGCTTGCAGCCAATCGGCGGTCACCGTCGGCAAGGTCAGGGCAAGGGTAAAGGCAACGGGGGTGGCGCCCATGGCAGCCAGGTCGCTGACGGCCACAGCCAGCGAGCGCTGACCGAGCAGAAACGGATCGCACGGATCGGCAAAATGCACGCCGGCCACGAGGGTGTCGGTAGAAATCGCCAACTGCTCCCCGGGAGGAACAGCCAGCAAGGCGCAGTCATCGCCAATCCCGAGGGCAACGCCTTCGCCGCCCTGCGCACAAGGCGCGGCGGCAAAGAAATTGCGGATCAGCTCAAACTCGCCCATGGCTTCGTGCCGACGTTACAAGCGCCGATCAGCGCTTGAACGCCTTCACTTCAGCTTCACGCAGACGCGGGGCCAGCTTGTCGAGCACACCGTTGACGAACTTGTGGCCGTCGGTGGAACCGAAGACCTTGGCCAGTTCGATACCTTCGTTGATCACAACGCGGTATGGCACGTCGACGCGCTTGAGCAGTTCCCAGGTGGACAGGCGCAGAACCGCCAGTTCAACCGGGTCCAGCTCTTCGATGGTCAAGTCCAGGCAAGGCTTGAGTGCGGTGTCGATTTCGGTCTTGAACTGCGGAACCCCGTGCAGGATTTCGCGGAAGTACGCGCCGTCGACATCGCTGAAATCGTTATCGACCCGGAACTGCGCTTCGATCTCGTTCAGCGATTGCTTGGCCATGTGCCATTGGTACAGCGCCTGAGTCGCGAGCTGACGGGCTTCGCGACGCTTGGCGCTTTTCGATGGCTTGCCGGCATCCGCAGGCTTTGGATCGCGCGGGTTGAAACGATCGCTATCGTCGCTAATCACTTGGCCTCCAACTGCGCCAGCAGGCTGACCATTTCCAGAGCGGACAGGGCAGCTTCAGCACCTTTGTTACCGGCCTTGGTGCCGGAACGCTCGATGGCTTGCTCGATGGAGTCAACGGTCAGCACGCCGAATGCAACCGGTACGCCGAACTCCATGGACACCTGGGCCAGGCCCTTGGTGCATTCGCCAGCCACGTATTCGAAGTGCGGAGTGCCGCCACGAATGACTGCGCCCAGGGCGATGATTGCCGCAAACTCGCCCTTTTGAGCGACTTTCTGCGCAACCAGCGGGATTTCGAAGGCGCCAGGTGCGCGGATGATGGTGATGTCGCTTTCGCTTACGCCGTGGCGAACCAGGGCATCAACTGCACCGCTGACCAGGCTTTCAACGACGAAGCTGTTGAAACGGCCCACTACCAGAGCGTAGCGGCCTTTAGGGGCGATGAAGGTACCTTCGATGGTCTTCAGGGTCATTCGTTAGATCTCTTAAAGAGCCGGGACGCGTCTCGTACGCGCCCCTCGGTGATTTATTTGCCGCG
Source organism: Pseudomonas sp. Pseusp3 (assembly GCF_047304225.1). Classification (NCBI taxonomy): domain Bacteria; kingdom Pseudomonadati; phylum Pseudomonadota; class Gammaproteobacteria; order Pseudomonadales; family Pseudomonadaceae; genus Pseudomonas; species Pseudomonas sp. Pseusp3. The sequence continues at coordinate 19,939 of NZ_JBGLYV010000067.1, forward strand.
AATTCAAGCCCGGAAACGACCGGTCATTATTCGGAGGGCACGTATTCTACAACTTCCAGATCGAAACCGGATATCGCATTAAATTTCATCGGTGCCGACATCAGGCGCATTTTGCGTACGCCAAGGTCGCGCAGGATCTGCGAACCGGCACCCACGGTGCTGTAGGTGGTCGGCTTTTTCACCGTCAGGTGGTCGGCGGTTTCGCGGATGTGCGCCAGCAACACGTCGCCATCGAGCGGGTGACCGAGCAACAGCACCACGCCGCTGCCGGCCTCGGCAACCGTGGCCATGGCGGCGCGCAGGCTCCAGCGGCCCGGTTGCTTGACCATCAGCAGGTCGCGCAGCGGGTCCATGTTGTGCACGCGAACCAGGGTCGGTTCTTCGGCACACACGTTGCCCAGGGTCAGTGCCATGTGCACGTCGCCTTCCACCGAATCACGATAGGTCACCAGGTTGAATTGGCCCAGTTCACTGTCCAGTGGCTGCTCGGCAATCCGCTGAACGGTACGTTCGTGGATCATCCGGTAGTGAATCAGGTCGGCGATGGTGCCGATCTTGATGTCGTGTTCGGCGGCAAAAGCTTCCAGCTCGGCGCGACGGGACATGGTGCCGTCATCGTTCATCACTTCGCAGATCACGCCGCTCGGCTCGAAACCGGCCATGCGCGCCAGGTCGCACGCCGCTTCGGTGTGGCCGGCGCGGGCCAGGGTGCCGCCGGCCTGGGCCATCAGCGGGAAGATGTGGCCCGGGCTGACGATGTCTTCGGCCTTGGCATCACGGGCGGCAGCCGCTTGTACAGTGCGTGCACGGTCTGCGGCGGAGATGCCGGTGGTCACACCGGTGGCCGCTTCGATGGAGACGGTGAACTTGGTACCGAAACCGGAACCGTTGCGCGGCGCCATCAACGGCAGCTTGAGCAGTTCGCAACGCTCGCGGCTCATCGGCATGCAGATCAGGCCACGGGCGTGCTTGGCCATGAAGTTGATGTGCTCGGGCTTGCAGCACTCGGCGGCCATGATCAGGTCGCCTTCGTTCTCGCGGTCTTCGTCATCCATGAGGATGACCATCTTGCCTTGGCGGATGTCTTCAACCAGTTCTTCGATGCTATTGAGCGCCACAAGGCACCCCCTTGAGTCAGGATTTGAGGTAGCCGTTGGCGGCCAGAAAGCTTTCGGTAATGGTGCTGCCGGCTGTCGGTTCTGCGGCCTTGTCGCCGAGCAACAGGCGCTCCAGATAACGGGCCAGCAAGTCCACTTCCAGGTTCACCCGGCGGCCCGGCTGGTACGAAGCCATGATGGTTTCGCTCAGGGTATGCGGAATGATGGTCAACAGGAACTCGGCGCCATCGACTGCGTTCACGGTCAGGCTGGTGCCATCGACGGTGATCGAGCCTTTATGGGCGATGTACTTGGCCAGGTCCTTCGGCGCGCGAATGCGAAACTCCACGGCGCGCGCGTTTTCGGTACGGGCAACCACTTCGCCCACGCCATCGACGTGACCGCTGACCAGATGCCCACCGAGACGAGTGGTCGGGGTCAGGGCTTTTTCCAGATTGACCGGGCTGCCGCTTTTCAGGTCGTTCATGGCGGTGCAGTCGAGGGTTTCGCGACTGACGTCTGCCGCAAAGCCGTTGCCGGGCAACTCGACAGCGGTCAGGCACACGCCGTTGACCGCGATGCTGTCGCCCAGTTTGACGTCGCTCAGGTCGAGCTTGCCGGTTTCGACGTGTACCCGCACATCACCGCCCTTTGGGGTCAATGCACGAATACTGCCGATGGATTCGATGATGCCGGTAAACATGAGGTTCTCCTCGAGAACAAAGCCAAAGCTTGCGCGATGGCTGAAAATTATACGCTCGCGGCTGGCAAAGGAATGGCAGTGACTCGCCAGTCATCGCCCACCGCGCGAATTTCGGTGATTTTAAGCTCGGGCGCATCCTTCATTTGCGCGAGCGGCCAGTCGAGCAATGGCCGCGCCGAGGAACCCAAAAACTTGCCGGCGATGAAAATCTGGAACTCATCCACCAAACCCAACTGGGCAAAGGCACCCGCCAGACGCGGACCGGCCTCGACCAACACCTCGTTGACGCCACGGGCGGCGAGTTCGACCAGCAATTGACGCAGATCGACCTGGCCGTCATAACCGGGCACGATCAGGCATTCCGGGCCATTGGCGTACTGTTCTTCCACTGCGACACAGGTGGCGACCAGGGCCGGACCGGCCTTGAAAAATGGCGCATCCAGCGGCACCCGCAAACGTCCGTCGACCAGCACCCGCAGCGGCGGGCGGCTCATGGCCAGGGCCGTTTGCTCGGCATCCAGTCCCAACTCATCGGTGCGCACGGTCAACCGCGCGTTGTCCGCCAGCACCGTATCGGCGCCGGTCAGCACTACACTGGCCTGGGCGCGCAGGCGTTGCACCGCCGAACGTGCAGCTGTACCGGTGATCCACTGGCTTTCACCACTTTCCATCGCCGTGCGACCGTCCAGGCTCATGGCCAACTTGACCCGCACGAAGGGCAGGCCGTGTTCCATGCGCTTCAGGAAACCCTGATTGAGCTGGCGTGCCTCGCCTTCCAGCACGCCGCTTTCAGTGGCGATGCCGGCCTGGGCCAAACGCTGCAGACCGCGACCGGCGACTTCCGGGTTCGGGTCCTGCATCGCCGCGACCACACGGGCCACTCCGGCATTCACCAGCGCATCGGCACAGGGCGGCGTGCGGCCGTGGTGGCTGCACGGCTCGAGCGTCACATAGGCGGTCGCGCCACGAGCCTGCTCACCGGCCGCGCGCAAGGCGTGGACTTCAGCGTGAGGCTCGCCGGCGCGAACATGCCAGCCTTCACCGACGATCTGCCCGCCCTGCACGATCACGCAACCAACCCGCGGATTGGGGTGCGTCGTGTAGTGTCCCTTACGCGCCAGCTCCAGGGCACGGGCCATGAAATGAGCATCGAGGATGGCAAGTTCTGCGGGCGTGGTCATTCTTTCACCGGTTCACGGGCCAGGCGGTCGATCTCTTCGCGGAACTCGTTGAGGTCCTGGAAGCGCCGATACACCGAGGCGAAGCGGATGTAGGCGACTTCGTCGAGCTTCTGCAGCTCGGCCATCACCAGTTCACCGACCACGAGGGATTTGACCTCGCGTTCGCCGGTGGCTCGCAGTTTGTGTTTGATGTGCACCAGCGACGATTCGAGGCGCTCGACGCTCACCGGGCGCTTTTCCAGCGCGCGCTGCATGCCGGCGCGGAGTTTTTCTTCGTCGAACGGCTGGCGACTGCCGTCGGTTTTAATCAGGCGCGGCAACACCAGTTCAGCCGTCTCGAACGTCGTGAAACGCTCGCCGCAGGCCAGGCATTCACGCCGGCGGCGCACCTGTTCGCCCTCGGCGACCAGACGCGAGTCGATGACCTTGGTGTCGTTGGCACCGCAGAAGGGACAGTGCATGGTGGCAGGCAACAAAAAAAGGGAGGGCCATGGTAGCGCATCCCGGTGGCAAGACAAGCCATAGGGTTTGCGGTATACAGACGCAATGATCACTTGATCCATGGAATTCAGCTTTATGGAGCCACCGATGTCGTTACGTCCGCTCGTTTTGCTCAGTGTTTTCAGCCTGCTGGTGGCTTGCGGCAGCGATGCGCCCAAGCCCCAGCCGCCAACGCCAGGCCCGGCGCCGCAACAGGCGCAGAAGAAGGCCAGGGAGGCGGCTGAGCTCGGCCCCTTGCCTGCCTATCAACGTGAACTGAGCGGCACTCTGCAAGGCGTGCCGGCAGGTGCCGAAGTCGAACTGGCTTTGCTGGTCATCGACGAAAAAGGCCGCCCGCAACAATTGCTCGCCAGCTCCAGCCTGATCGGCAACAACCAGGTGTTGCCGTTTCACCTGCGTTTCAACCCGGATGCCTTTCCGGTCGGTGCCCGTGTGGAACTGCGAGGCCGCGCCAGTCAGTCCGGCCAGTTGATCCTGCACCTGCCGTCGCTGCTGATCACCCAGCCGACCACCCAGGCCTTGGGCCAACTGCAATTCGTCAAAGCCCCATGAGTGCACCGATCGACCTGCAACGGGCCCTGGCTGAACTGCTCGGCGACGCACAACTGGTGGCCTGCCCGTTGCCGGAAACCGATTTGCAACTGTGGCTGATCGACGGCGACAACATGGACCGCGCCTTCAGCCCGGAAGAAACCCGGCGCATTCTGCATGAGCCACCGTACTGGAGCTTCTGCTGGGCCAGCGGCCTGGCGGTGGCCCGCTATCTTGCGCAATTCCCCGAGTGGGTCAAAGGCAAGCGCGTGCTGGATTTCGGCGCCGGGTCCGGGGTGGCCGGGATTGCCGCGGTCAAGGCCGGCGCGCTGGAAGTGGTGGCCTGCGACCTCGACCCGCTGGCGATTGCCGCGTGCCGGGCGAATGCCGAGCTCAATGATGTCCAACTCAACTATTCGACGGATTTTTTTGCCGAAGCCGATCGGTTTGATCTGGTTCTGGTGGCGGACGTGTTGTATGACCGGGCGAACCTGCCGTTGCTCGATGAGTTTTTGAGTCGTGGCCGGGAGGCGTTGGTAGCCGATTCGCGCGTGAGGGATTTTCGTCACCCGCTGTATCAGCGCATTGAAATGCTCGAAGCGATGACCTTGCCGGATCTGGCTGAACCGGAAGAGTTTCGGCATGTGAGCCTGTACCACGCGCGGCGTTAGCCAAGAGCTTCGCGAGCAAGCCCGCTCCCACATTGGAATGCGTTCGCCTTGTGGGAGCGGGCTTGCCCGCGAAGGCGCCCGTTCAGGCAACACACCTCTCACGACTACCCCGCTTCCGGCCCGACCCCACCAAGCCGTATAGTTGCCCCATTCACGCTTTTACGAGATTGCCCATGAGTCAGGAAACGCCGTACATCTTCGACGCCACGACTGCCGATTTCGACCAGTCGGTGATCGAGAACTCTTTCCACAAACCGGTGCTGGTGGATTTCTGGGCCGAATGGTGCGCGCCCTGCAAAGTGCTGATGCCTATGTTGCAAAGCATTGCCGAGAGCTATCAGGGTGAGCTGCTGCTGGCCAAGGTCAACTGTGACATCGAGCAAGACATCGTCGCCCGCTTCGGCATCCGCAGCCTGCCGACCGTGGTGCTGTTCAAGGACGGCCAGCCTGTCGACGGTTTTGCCGGAGCCCAGCCGGAATCCGCCGTGCGCGCCCTGCTCGAACCCCATGTGCAGATGCCGCCACCGGCCGCCGCCGATCCGTTCGAACAGGCCCAGGCACTGTTCGATGATAGCCGCTTTGCCGATGCCGAAGCCCTGCTCAAAGTGCTGCTGGGTGAAGACAACACCAACGCCAAGGCGTTGATCCTGTACGCCCGCTGCCTGACCGAGCGTGGTGAACTGGGCGAAGCGCAAGCCGTGCTGGATGCCGTCAAGAGCGACGAGCACAAGGCCGCGCTGGCCGGTGCCAAGGCGCAAATCAAGTTTCTCGGCCTGGCCAGGGACTTGCCCGATGCCGCCGACCTGAAGGCCCGGCTGGCGAAAAATCCCCAGGACGATGAAGCGGTGTATCAACTGGCCATCCAGCAACTGGCTCGTCAGCAGTACGACGCCGCGCTGGATGCCTTGCTCAAGCTGTTCATCCGCAACCGCAGCTACAGCGAAGGCTTGCCGCACAAGACCTTGCTGCAGGTGTTCGAGTTGCTGGGCAATGACCACCCGCTGGTCAGCACGTACCGCCGCAAGTTGTTTGCCGCGCTGTACTAAGCCGATCCTGTAGGAGCGAGCTTGCTCGCGAAAAACCTGAGAGCACCGAGGTGAATCAGGTTTCCCGCGTTATCGTTGACGCCCATCGCGAGCAAGCTCGCTCCTACAACAGCCAGCGATAGAGCGGTGTATCGGTGCCGCTTTCCACCTTCACGTCCGGACTGTGGCGCAACCGCACCAACAGACGCTTGCCCGCCGCCGCGCTGCCGGTCAGGCCTTCGAGTTGATCGAGCAGATCCGGTCCGCTGAGCTGCCCGGCCGTGCGCAACAAATCCCGGGCGATCTGCCACAGCGCATCATCCTGATTCAGCGGTTTCGCCGCTGGCGCGCTGACTGCGGACTTTTCCACCTGCAGCTGCGCCCCTAGTCGCGCCCAGTCCGCGTCGTCCATCTCCAGGGTCAGATCCACCGGCCAGTCGCCGATGCTTCCGCGAATTCGCAACATAGGTCTGCTCCCGCACATTTCTTCCCTGCATGCTCCCATGGGACTTGTGCAACGCCAAGCAGGCAGTCAAACTCTCCGCACCAACGTTATAAGATTACATAACATATTCTTCATTTTACTTTTCGGAGACTCGTCATGCGTCGTCTGCTTCTTGCCCTGCCGTTTGCCATGCTGCCATTGGCTGTCGCCCATGCCGCCGACGAACACGATCATGAGCATGGCAGCCTGGGCGCCCACGAACATGGCGTGGGACGCCTGAACGCGGCGCTGGACGGGCAGACCCTGGAACTGGAGCTGGAAAGCCCGGCCATGAACCTGGTGGGTTTCGAGCACGTCGCCACCAGCGACGCAGACAAGGCCAAAGTCGCCGCCGCCCGCGCCCGACTGGAGCAACCGCTGGCCCTGTTCAACCTGCCAAAAGCCGCTGGTTGCGTGGTGGAAAACCAGGAACTGGAAAGCCCGCTGTTCGGCGACAAACCCGATGCCGACGATGATCACGATGAAGACGCCAAGGACGAAGACGGCCACGAACATCACCATGATCACAGCGAAATCCACGCTCGCTATCAGTTCACCTGCGCCACGCCGGCGGCACTGAAGTCGCTGGACCTTGCGAATATTTTCACCAGCTTCCCGGCCACCCGGAAAATTCAGGTACAACTGATCAGCCCGAGCGGGCAGCAAGGCGTTGAAGTGACGGACAAGGCTGCTGCGCTGAAATTCTAAATCACCTCGTTCCCCTTGTAGGAGCGAGCCCGCTCGCGATGGACGTCAACGATAACGCGGGAAACCTGATTCACCTCTGTGCTCTCAGGTTTTTCGCGAGCAAGCTCGCTCCTACAAGGGTTCACCACCAACCACACCGGTTTCACATGACCCAAGCACTCATCGAACTGTCCGACCTGGGCTTCAGTTGGCCCGGTCACCCGCCACTGCTGGACATCCCGGCGTTTCGCCTGGAGCGCGGAGAAACCCTGTTCCTCAAAGGCCCCAGCGGCAGCGGCAAGACCACCCTGCTCGGCTTGCTCGGCGGCGTGCAAAAACCTGATCGCGGCAGTATCCGCCTGCTCGGCCAGGAACTGACGCAACTCTCGGCCGGTGCCCGCGACCACTTCCGCGTCGATCACACCGGCTACATCTTTCAGCAATTCAACCTGCTGCCGTTTCTGTCGGTGCGTGAAAACGTCGAACTGCCCTGCCACTTCTCGAAACTGCGCGCCGAACGGGCGAAACAACGCCACGGCAGCGTCGACAAAGCGGCCGCGACGCTGCTTGCCCACCTGGGTTTGAAGGATGAAAACATCCTCGGTCGCCGTGCCGATTCGTTGTCCATCGGCCAGCAGCAACGGGTCGCCGCCGCCCGCGCGCTGATCGGTCAACCGGAACTGGTGATCGCTGACGAGCCGACTTCGGCCCTCGATTACGACGCCCGCGAGAACTTCATTCGCCTGCTGTTCGCCGAGTGCCGCGAAGCCGGGGCGAGCCTGTTGTTCGTCAGCCACGACCAGAGCCTTGCGCCGTTGTTCGATCACAACCTGTCGCTGGCCGAACTCAATCGCGCCGCCACCCCGTCCGAGGTCTGAGATGTATTTGTTTCGTCTAGCCATGGCCAGCCTGGCTAACCGCCGCTTCACCGCGATCCTCACAGCGTTCGCCATCGCCCTGTCGGTGTGCCTGCTGCTGGCGGTGGAGCGCGTGCGCACCGAAGCCAAGGCCAGTTTCGCCAGCACCATCAGCGGCACCGACCTGATCGTCGGCGCCCGCTCCGGCTCGGTGAACCTGTTGTTGTACTCGGTGTTCCGCATCGGCAACGCCACCAACAACATCCGTTGGGACAGCTTCGAGCACTTCGCCAACAACCCGAAAGTGAAGTGGGCCATCCCGATGTCCCTCGGCGACTCCCATCGCGGCTACCGGGTGATGGGCACCACCGAAGCCTACTTCGAGCACTACCAGTACGGACGCCAGCAACACCTGGAGCTGGCCAATGGCCGGGCCTTCGCCACCGACCCGTTCGAAGTGGTGCTCGGTGCCGAAGTGGCCGACGCACTGCATTACAAACTCGGCGACAAACTGGTGCTGGCCCACGGCGTGGCGGCGATCAGCCTGGTCAAGCACGACGACAAGCCGTTCACCGTGGTTGGAATTCTCAAGCGCACCGGCACCCCGGTGGACCGCACGCTGCACATCAGCCTTGGCGGCATGGAAGCGATTCATATCGACTGGCATAACGGCGTACCGGCCCGGGGCGAGGGTCGCATCACGGCCGATCAAGCACGCAACATGGACCTCACGCCGCAGGCGATCACCGCGTTCATGCTCGGCCTCAACAACAAGATTTCGACCTTTGCCCTGCAACGGGAAATCAACGAGTTCCGCGGGGAGCCGATGCTGGCGATCCTGCCGGGCGTGGCGTTGCAAGAGCTGTGGAGCCTGATGGGCACGGCGGAAAAAGCCTTGTTCGTGGTTTCGCTGTTTGTGGTGCTGACCGGACTGATCGGCATGCTGACGGCCATTCTCACCAGCCTCAACGAACGCCGCCGGGAAATGGCGATCCTGCGTTCGGTGGGGGCGCGACCGTGGCATATCGCGACGCTGCTGGTGCTCGAAGCCTTTGCCCTCGCGCTGTCGGGCGTGATCGCCGGTGTGGCGTTGCTGTATGTGTGCATCGCGGCGGCCCAGGGTTATGTGCAAGCCAACTACGGCCTGTTCCTGCCGCTGTCCTGGCCAAGCGAGTATGAATGGACGCTACTCGGTGGCATCCTCGTCGCCGCGCTGCTGATGGGCAGCGTGCCGGCCTGGCGCGCCTATCGCCAATCCCTGGCCGATGGCCTGTCGATCCGTTTATGAGGACGTTGAAAATGCCCCGCGCTGTACTTGCGCTGTTGATGCTGGTCGCCCTGCCCTTGTGGGCCGCCCAGCCGCGAGACCTGACCTGGTCGGAGATGATCCCGCCGGATGCGCCGAAAGAAGTGCCGAACATGACGCCGCTGCATGACCTGTCGCAGATGAGCAATGCCCTGTCGGCCGAGTCGGCACCGGCCGCCAAGCAGGACCTGCCCAACGCACCGGTGGTCAAGGCCCTCGATGGCCAGAGCATTCGCCTGCCGGGCTACATCGTGCCGCTGGAAGTGAGCGAGGAAGGACGTACCACGGAGTTTCTGCTGGTGCCGTATTTCGGCGCCTGCATCCACGTACCGCCACCACCGTCGAACCAGATCGTGCACGTCAAGAGCGAGGTCGGCGTGAAGCTCGACGAGCTGTATCAGCCGTACTGGATCGAAGGCGCGTTGCAGGTCAAGGCATCCACCAGTGAGCTGGCGGATGCCGGATATCAGATGGAGGCGGACAAGATTTATCTGTATGAACTGCCGGAGTGAAACCGGTCGTTTTGTGCTGTCGGAAATGCCGCCTTCGCGAGCAAGTCGGATCGCCGCACCGCCGCTCCCACAGGGGGGAACACATTCCAGTGTGGGAGCGGGCTTGCTCGCGAAGAGGCCAGCAAAAACACCACAAAATCCACCCCCTTCCCACTTTCCTTGAGCTGCATCAAAAGACCGAATAGTTAGCCGGCTTACCATTGGACATCAAAATTTTTAACGTCCTCTGGAGCCCCCATGAACAAGTCCATGCTCAGCGCTTCGCTGGTTGCCCTCGCGCTCGCAGCCCCGCTCGCCCACGCCCACGAGGCCGGTGACATCATCCTTCGTGCGGGCGCCATCACGGTTAACCCGAAAGCCGACAGCTCCAGCGTGAAGGTCGATCAAGGTCCACTGGCCGGCACCAACCTGGGCGGCAAGGCGACCATGGACAGCGACACACAGCTGGGCCTGAACTTCGCCTACATGATCACCAACAACTGGGGGATCGAACTGCTCGCGGCCACCCCGTTCGAGCATGACGTGAAACTCAAAGGTACCGCCCTGCCTGCTGCCAACGGCAAACTCGGCTCCCTGAAACACCTGCCGCCCACCCTGAGCCTGGTCTACTACCCGCTGGATTCGAAGTCGGCGTTCCAGCCGTACGTCGGCGGTGGCATCAACTACACCTGGATCTACGACGAAAACCTCAGCAGCGATGCCGAGTCCGCCGGCTTCAGCAACTTCAAGGCGAAAAACTCCTGGGGTCTGGCCTGGCAGGTGGGTGCCGACTACATGCTGACCGACAATGTCCTGCTCAACGCCCAGGTGCGCTACATCGACATCGACACCCGCGCCACGGTGGAAAACAACGCCATTGCCCCAGGCACCCGCGCCAAGGTCAACGTGGACGTCGATCCGTTTGTGTACATGGTTGGCCTGGGCTACAAGTTCTAAAGAACGTTCACGTGGTGGTGAATGAGGCTTGGTGGCGAGCAGACTTGAAACTGACGGCGACTGCCATGCAGTCGAACGGGGGAAGCCCCCTCGCCACAGGGAATCTATCCGCTTCAAGGTAAATTCCGGCCGTGAAAAAGGCGCCTGTAAAAAGGCGCCTTTTTCATGTCCGCATGCAAGTGATCTATCGCCCCAGCAACCGCGCCAGCCCCACACGCATCGGTGTCTGCTCTGTGGTAGTGAAGCGTTCCAACAGACGCCGGTTGTTCGCCCGGGAATGACGAATGTCACCGGAGCGCGCCGGGCCGTAGCTCACCGGTGGCAGCTTGCCAACCACGGCTTCGAGCGCTTCGAGCATTTGCTTGAGGGTCGTTGCCTGGTTCCAGCCAACGTTGACTGCACCGACTTCGACCATCGGCTTCTCGATGGCCTGCACCAGCAAGTCAACCAGGTCTTCGACGTAGACAAAATCCCGGGTCTGCTCGCCATCGCCGAACACGGTGATCGGCAGGCCCTTTTGCGCGCGCTCGCTGAAAATGCTGATCACCCCGGAGTACGGCGAGGACGGATCCTGGCGCGGGCCGAAGATGTTGAAGAAGCGGAAAACCACCGGTTCCAGCGCATGTTGGCGGCGGTAGAAATCGAAGTAGTGCTCGCTGGCCAGTTTGTCCGCCGCATAGGGCGTCAGCGGCGCTTTAGGCGTGTCTTCGTCGATCGACTCGCCCTCGCCATTGTTGCCGTACACCGCCGCGCTGGAGGCAAACAGCACGCGCTTGACCCCGGCCTGGCGCATGGCTTCGCAGACGTTCAGCGTACCGATGAAGTTGCTCTGGTGCGTGCGCACCGGGTCGTCCACCGACGCCTGAACCGAGGCCACGGCCGCCAGATGCGCCACGGCGCTGCAACCGGCCATCGCTTGGGCAACCAGCGTCGCATCGGCGACGTCACCGACGATCAGTTCGACCTTGGGATTGTCCAGCGGCAGATTGCTGCGCTTGCCGCTGGACAGGTCATCGAGAATTCGCACCGCATGGCCCTTGGCAAGCAGGGCGTCAGTCAGGTGCGAACCAATGAAACCGGCACCACCGGTGATCAAAACGGGACCGTCAGCCATGGCGATAGAACCTGTCCAGTAGAGCGGGAAGCGCCGCACGCCAGGCGCGCGGCTTGATCCCGAAGGTGTGCAGAATTTTTTTGCAGGCCAATACCGCATGTTGCGGTTCTTCGGCAGCATCCGGACGCGCGGCGTGGGCCTGGGCGGTCGGGGCTTCGATGGCCAGCGGATGCAGGCTGCGGGCTTCGCTCAGAATAGCCTGCCCCAGCGCCAGCGGCGTGGTCGCCTCATGTCCGGCGTAGTGGTACGTGCCCCACAGCGGCGCAGCGCAATCGAGTTGCTTGAGGACTGAAATGATCACACGGGCGGCGTCGTGGGGGGGGGGGGGGGGGGGGGGGGCGGGGGGGGGGGGGGGCGCGGGGGGGGGGGGGGGGTGGGGGGGGGGGGGGGGGGGGGGGGGGGGGGGG
>NZ_JBGLYV010000068.1:0-31671 GCF_047304225.1 Pseudomonas sp. Pseusp3
AAGGCGGTTTGTCAGTCACATCGAGGTTGGATGTGCCGCCGTCTTCGCGAGCAAGCCCGCTCCCACATGGGGTGTGTGGTGCTTTACAGAACCGAAGCCGTCTGCGGCGTTTTCGGTTGGCGGTACAGGTCGAGCAGCACCTGATCGAGCACTGAAGAGGCGCCGAACGGGGCCTTGTCGTTGAGGATCGCTACCACTGCCCAGGTATTGCCGTTGACGTCGCGACTGAAGCCGGCAATCGCCCGCACGGTGTTCAGGGTACCGGTCTTGACGTGGGCTTCACCGCGCATCGCAGTGGTCTTGAGGCGCTTGCGCATGGTGCCGTCGGTGCCGGCAATCGGCATCGAGCTGATGTATTCGGCGGCATACGGGCTGTGCCACGCCGCTTCAAGCATCGAGGCCATTTCCCGGGCGCTGACGCGCTCGGAGCGGGACAGGCCGGAGCCGTTCTCCATCACCAGATGCGGCGCGGTGATGCCTTTTTTCGCCAGCCACTGACGCACCACACGCTGGGCGGCCTTGGCGTCGTCACCATCGGCATCGGTGCGGAAGCGTTGACCAAGGCTCAGGAACAACTGCTGGGCCATGGTGTTGTTGCTGTACTTGTTGATGTCGCGGATGACTTCCGCCAGGTCCGGCGAGAATGCCCGGGCCAGTACCTTGGCGTCTTTCGGTGTTGGCGCCAGCACATCCTTGCCCTGGATGCTGCCACCCAGTTCCTTCCAGATCGCCCGGACGGCGCCGGCGGTGTAGGTCGCATGGTCGAGCAGCGACAGGTAAGTCTGCGAGCTGCAGCCTTCACCCAGTTGACCGCCAACCGTCACGGTCACGCTGCCATCGGCCTGTGCCACCGGGTTGTAGCGCACGCCACCGGTGCATTGCTTGGAGTTGAGGGCCTTGACCTGGTTGTCGATGCGGATGCTCGCAATCGGCGGTTCCACCGAGACCAGCACCTTGCCCGAGTCATTGCGCGCGACGAAGCGCAGCGCCTTGAGGTTGACCAGCAGCGAGTCGGGTTTGACCAGGAACGGCTTGTTCTCGTCGTTGCCGTCGTCATTGAACTCCGGCAGTTGCGGTTGCACGAAGAAGGTTTTATCCAGCACCAGGTCACCGGTGACCTGGGTGACGCCGTTGGCACGCAGGTCACGCATCAGCAGCCAGAGTTTTTCCATATTCAGCTTCGGATCGCCGCCACCCTTGAGGTAGAGGTTGCCGTTGAGGATGCCGCCACTGAGGGTGCCGTCGGTGTAGAACTCGGTTTTCCACTGGTGGTTCGGGCCGAGCATTTCCAGGGCCGCGTAGGTGGTGACCAGTTTCATGGTCGACGCCGGGTTGACCGAGACGTCTGCGTTGAACACCGTCGGGGTGCCGGGGCCGGTGAGCGGGATCATCACCAGCGACAGGGCGTTGTCCTGCAACTTGCTGGCTTTCAGGGCTTTTTCAACGTTGGGCGACAACGCAGTGTTGATGGGAGCTGCGGAAACGGAGAGGGCCAGGGGAAAAAGAAAACCGGCCAACAGCAATGGACGCAAAGATTTGATCATCTGAAATAAAACCCTACAGCCGAGGGGGAATAAGACGAGGGCATGGAGATAAATTCCCTCAATGGTCATGAAAGTGTCGGCATTATGCCCCAAGGTGTCACGGCTTGTGCCGTGCGCGGGCGGTCTGACGGGCTATTTTTTTACCGACGGTAGGCATAGTGGCCCACAGAGTCAGGCAATCGGCGGCTTAAACTGCTAAAGTGCCGCCCGTTATTACTTAAGAGGATTGTTCCAATGGCGACTAACCGTTCCCAGCGTCTGCGCAAAAAACTGTGCGTCGATGAATTTCAAGAGCTGGGTTTCGAACTGAACCTGGATTTCAAAGAAGATTTGGCTGATGAAGCCATTGATGCTTTCCTCGATGCGTTCCTCAAAGAAGCCATGGAAGCCAACGGCCTGGGCTATGTTGGCGGCGACGACTACGGTCTGGTTTGCCTGCAGAAGCGTGGCTCGGTCAGCGCTGAACAGCGCGCTGCCGTTGAAGCCTGGCTCAAAGGCCGCACCGAGCTGACCAGTGTTGAAGTCAGCCCGCTGCTGGACGTCTGGTACCCGGAAAAGCCGATCAATCCGGTAGCTTGATGTTCTGAAAAAAACGGCGACCCGAGGGTCGCCGTTTTTTTGCCTGCTCTTTGTAGGAGCGAGCTTGCTCGCGATGAACCTGAGAGCGCCGCGGGGGTCTCAGGTTTCCAGCGTTATCGTTGACGACCATCGCGAGCAGGCTCGCTCCTACAGTTCAGGATCACCAGCGTCACCACCCCCGCGACAATCCCCCAGAACGCCGAACCGATGGAAAACAGCGTCAGCCCCGATGCCGTGACCATGAAGGTGATCAGCGCGGCTTCACGCTCCTTCACTACGCTCATGGCAATGCTCAGGCCGTTGATGATCGAGCCAAACAGCGCCAGCGCAGCAATCGACAGCACCAGTTCCTTGGGCAGCGCGGCAAACAATGCGGCGAGCGTCGCGCCGAACACGCCGGCGAACCCGTAGAAAATCCCGCACCAGACGGCTGCGGTGTAGCGCTTGTTGCGATCTTCATGGGCGTGCGGTCCGGTGCAGATCGCTGCGCTGATCGCCGCCAGGTTGATCCCGTGCGAGCCGAACGGTGCCAACAGCAAGCTGGCGATGCCGGTGGTGGTGATCAGCGGCGAGGCTGGCACCGTGTAACCATCGGCGCGCAATACGGCGATACCGGGCATGTTCTGTGACGTCATGGCGACGACAAACAGCGGGATGCCGATGCTGATGGTTGCTGCCAGGGAGAAGTGCGGCGTGGTCCAGACCGGCGTCGCCACTTCCAGGTGAAAACCGCTGAAGTCCAGCAGCCCCATCAAACCTGACAATGCCGTGCCGATCAGCAATGCCGCCAGCACCGCATAGCGCGGCGACAGGCGCTTGACCAGCAGATAAGTGGCAAACATCCCCAATACCAGGCCGGTGCGGTGTTGCGCCGCGACGAAAATCTCGCTGCCGATCTTGAACAGGATCCCTGCCAGCAGGGCGGCGGCCAAGGATGCCGGGATTTTTTTCACCAGCCGTTCGAAGCTGCCGGTCAACCCGCAAATCGTCACCAGCACCGCGCAGGTAATATAGGCACCAATGGCCTCACCGTAGCTCACGCCGCCCAGGCTGGTGATCAGCAGCGCGGCACCAGGGGTCGACCAGGCAATGGTGATCGGCGTGCGATAGCGCAGGGACAGGCCAATGGAGCACACCGCCATGCCGATGGAAATCGCCCAGATCCACGAAGAAATCTGCCCGCTGCTCAGGCCCGCCGCTTGCCCGGCCTGAAACATCAGCACCAGGGAGCTGGTGTAGCCGGTCATCATGGCGATGAACCCGGCGACGATGGCCGAGGTCGAGGTATCGGCCAATGGACGGAGTTGGGTGTGCGTGGCGTCGTTCATGACGGCGGTGTTCCTTATACCAATGAAGATGTCCGCAGCGATGCAGAGCCATGTGGGAGCGGGCTTGCTCGCGAAGAGGGCGTGTCAGTCGACATTGATGTTGCTGACAGACTGCATTCGCGAGCAAGCCCGCTCCCACAGGAGGGCGGATTCTGCGAACAAGCCTAAACTCAAAAGTAACCAGGCGTTGCGATACAGCCGAGGCAACATTCAGCCGTACAGTCGTGTTGCCACCATCCATTGTGTACAATCGTGGTGTTTTTTACGCGATACTTGCCAGCGACCCACTGTGCCGTATTACAGTCACCGTCAATTCGCCGCAGTTCTTCCGACTCGAGTGCCCATGAACGAACAGTTGCAACCCCTAAAGAAACAGCCGCGAGCAGGCAAAGCCGGCCGCAGCGGTACCCAGGACGATATTGTCTACGCGCATATCTTCGAGGCCATCCTCGAGCAGCGTCTGGCGCCCGGCACCAAGTTGAGCGAAGAAGCGCTGGGGGAAATTTTCGGGGTCAGCCGCACCATCATTCGCCGCGCCTTGTCGCGCCTGGCCCATGAAGGCGTGGTGCTGCTGCGTCCGAATCGCGGCGCCGTCGTCGCCAGCCCGAGCGTCGAAGAGGCGCGACAGGTGTTCATGGCCCGACGTCTGGTCGAGCGCGCGATCACCGAGTTGGCGGTGCAGCACGCCACCGCCGAGCAGATTGCCGAATTGCGCCAGATGGTCAACGACGAGCGCGACAGCTTTTCCCGTGGCGACCGTGGTGCCGGCATCCGCCTGTCGGGCGAATTCCACCTGAAACTGGCCGAAGCGGCAAAAAACGCCCCGTTGATCAGCTTCCAGCGCAGCCTGGTGTCCCAGACTTCGCTGATCATCGCCCAGTACGAAAGCGGCAACCGTTCCCACTGCTCCTACGACGAGCACACCCAGTTGATCGACGCCATCGAGAAACGCGACGCTGAACTGGCGGTCGACTTGATGATGCATCACATGGATCACATCGACAGCAAGCTCAACCTCGACGAGGAAAGTGCTTCGGATGATCTGCATGCGGTGTTCTCGCATTTGTTGCAGACCAAGAAGCCAGGGCGTTCGCCAGCGAAAATCTGATGGACCGCGGTGCCTGCTTCGCGAGCAAGCCCGCTCCCACATTGGAATGCGTACACCTGTGGGAGCGGGCTTGCTCGCGAAGGCGGCATCAATGACACAAAAAATCCCCCGGGGCTGAACACCACCGGGGGATTTTTTATGCCTGGCAAATTTTACCGCTGATGCACCAGATTCCCCGCCGCATAAGTTTGCAGCACCGTCCGGTCATCCCCCAGCGTCATCAACACGAACAACGTCTCGGCGATGTTATTGGCCTGCTTCAGGCGATAGCCCAGCAGTGGCGTGGCGTTGTAGTCCAGCACCAGGAAGTCGGCGTCGGTGCCCGGTTGCAGGTTGCCGATCTTGTCTTCCAGACGCAGCGCGCGGGCGCCACCGAGGGTTGCCAGGTACAGCGACTTGAACGGGCTCAGGCGTGCGCCTTGCAGCTGCATGACCTTGTAGGCTTCGTTGAGGGTTTGCAGCAGCGAGAAACTGGTGCCGCCGCCCACATCGGTGCCGATGCCGACATTGAGCTTGTGCTTCTCGGCCATCGGCAGGTTGAACAGGCCGCTGCCGAGGAAGAAGTTCGAAGTCGGGCAGAACGAGATGGCCGAACCGGTTTGCGCCAGTCGCGCGCACTCCTCATCGCACAAGTGCACGCCGTGGGCGAACACCGAGCGCTCGCCGAGCAACTGGTAGTGATCGTAGACGTCCAGGTAGCCCTTGCGCTCCGGGAACAGTTCCTTGACCCACTCGATCTCCTTGAGGTTTTCGCTGATGTGGGTCTGCATGTACAGATCCGGGTATTCAGTCAGCAACTGGCCGGCCAGGGTGAGTTGTTCCGGGGTGCTGGTCGGTGCGAAGCGCGGGGTGACGGCGTAGTGCAGGCGACCCTTGCCATGCCAGCGCTCGATCAGCGCCTTGCTTTCCACGTAGCTGGATTCGGCGGTGTCGGTCAGGTAGTCAGGCGCGTTGCGGTCCATCATCACCTTGCCGGCGATCATCCGCAGATCCAGCTGTTGGGCGGCTTCGAAGAACGAGTTCACCGATTGCGGGTGTACGCTGCCGAACACCAGCGCGGTGGTGGTGCCGTTGCGCAGCAGTTCCTTGATGAAAATGTCCGCGACTTCGTCGGCGTGGGCCTTGTCGGCGAACTGGCTTTCGCACGGGAAGGTGTAGGTGTTGAGCCAGTCCAGCAATTGCTCGCCGTAGGCGCCGACCATGCCGGTTTGCGGCAAATGGATGTGGGTATCGATGAAGCCGGGAGTGATCAGTGCGTCCTGATAGTGGGTGATTTCGACGTCGGCCGCCAGGGTCGGCAGCAGTTCGCTGGCGTGGCCGAGGGCGCTGATCTGGCCGTTATCCACAACCAGCAAACCGTCTTCGAAGTACTCGTAGGAGGCTTCGATGCCCACGATGGCAGGGTCGGCGATGCTGTGCAGGATGGCGGCGCGGTAGGCTTTGCGAGTCAGAGGCATGAGAATTCTCAGTTGGAGGCTTGGCTGCGGCGTGACGCAGGCAGCAATTTGGCAATCGATCCGGTGCTGGCGGTGTGCTGACCGAAATTCGCGTTATAGGTGGCGATGATTTCGCCGGCGATGGAGATGGCGATTTCCACAGGCAACTTGCCTTTGACTTCGCCGATACCCATCGGGCAGCGCATGCGTTGCACGACGCTGGTGTCGAAGCCGCGGTCGCGCAGGCGATGTTCGAACTTCACGCGCTTGGTCTTCGAGCCGATCAGGCCGAAGTAGGCGAAGTCGTTGCGCTTGAGAATCGCGGCAGTGAGTTCGAGGTCGAGTTGATGGTTGTGGGTCATCACGATGCAATAGCTCCCGGCAGGGAGATCATCGACTTCATCCACCGGTTCTTCGCTGACGACCTTGCGCACGCCATGGGGGATCTGCTCGGGAAACTCCGCATCCCGCGAGTCGATCCAGCGCACCCGGCAAGGCAGGCTGGCCAGCAGTGGCACCAGCGCCCGGCCCACGTGGCCGGCACCGAACACGGCGATCTGCGCCTGTACCTGGCCCATCGGTTCGAACAGCAATACCGTGGCACCACCGCAGCATTGGCCGAGGCTGGCACCGAGGCTGAAGCGCTCCAGATGGGTGTCCTGTTTGCCGCTGGCCAGCATCTCGCGGGCAATCTGCATGGCCTTGTATTCCAGGTGTCCGCCACCGATGGTGTCGAAGGCCTGGTTCGCGCTGATGACCATCTTCGAGCCGGCATTGCGCGGCGTCGAGCCGAGCTCTTCGATGATGGTTATCAGCACGCAGGGCTCACCCCGGTTTTGCAGGTCGGCGAGGGCGTCGATCCAGTTGTACATGTTCACCTCGACATCGTTGTTGTCTGTTCGGGCCTCTCGCGAGCAAGCCCGCTCCCACAGGGGATTGCATTCCAAATGTGGGAGCGGGCTTGCTCGCGAAGGCGGCGCCTCGGTCTTAGAGTGAAGCCAGCTCGGTTTCAGCCTCGACAGCCTTCGCCGCCTTCAACTGGCGCATCTGCTCACAGCCCCACAACACCCGCTCCGGGGTCGCCGGTGCATCGATTTTCGGTTGATGCCTGTAATCGCCCAGGCTCGCCACCGCGTCCTTGATTGCACACCACGAGGCGATGCCAAGCATGAACGGCGGCTCGCCCACGGCCTTGGAATGGAACACCGTGTCTTCCGGGTTCTTGCGGTTTTCCACCAGCTTCACCCGCAGGTCCAGCGGCATGTCCGCCACGGCCGGGATCTTGTAGCTGGCCGGGCCGTTGGTCATCAGCTTGCCCTTGTTGTTCCACACCAGCTCTTCCATGGTCAGCCAGCCCATGCCCTGGATGAAACCACCCTCGACCTGACCGATGTCGATGGCCGGGTTCAGCGAGGCGCCGACGTCGTGGAGGATGTCGGTGCGCAGCATCTTGTATTCGCCGGTCAGGGTGTCGACCAGCACTTCGCAGCACGCCGCACCGAAGGCGAAGTAGTAGAACGGCCGGCCACGGGCCTGGCTGCGGTCGTAGTAGATTTTCGGGGTCTTGTAGAACCCGGTGCTCGACAGCGACACCTGAGCGAAGTACGCCTGCTGGATCAGTGCTTCGAAGGTCAGGATATGGTCGCGTACGCGCACGTGGCCGTTGTGGAATTCCACGTCCTCTTCGCTGACCTTGTATTGGCGGGCAGCGAATTCCACCAGGCGTTGCTTGATGGTTTCCGCCGCGTTCTGCGCGGCCTTACCGTTAAGGTCGGCACCGCTGGAAGCGGCGGTCGGCGAGGTGTTCGGTACTTTGTCGGTGTTGGTCGCGGTGATTTGCACGCGGTCCATTTCGACCTGGAACACTTCGGCCACGACCTGCGCGACCTTGGTGTTCAGGCCCTGGCCCATTTCCGTGCCGCCGTGGTTCAGGTGGATGCTGCCGTCGGTGTAGACGTGCACCAAGGCGCCTGCCTGGTTGAGGAAGCTGGCGGTGAAGGAAATACCGAATTTCACCGGGGTCAGCGCCAGGCCTTTTTTCAGGATCGGGCTATTGGCGTTGTAGCGACGGATGGCTTCGCGACGCTCGGCGTACTGGCTGCTTTCTTCCAGTTCGGCGGTCATCTCCTCGAGCATGTTGTGCTCGACGGTCTGGTAGTAATGGGTGACGTTGCGCTCGGTCTTGCCGTAGTAGTTGGCCTTGCGCACTGCCAGCGGGTCGAGGTTCAGATGCCGGGCAATCGCGTCCATCACTTCTTCGATGGCGACCATGCCTTGCGGGCCGCCGAAACCACGGTAGGCGGTGTTCGACGCAGTGTTCGTCTTGCAGCGATAACCGTTGATGGTCGCGTCGCCCAGGTAGTACGAGTTGTCGGAGTGGAACATGGCACGGTCAACAATCGAGTTCGACAGGTCCGGCGAGCAGCCGCAGTTACCCGCCAGTTCCAGCTGGATGCCATGCAGGCGCCCGCTGTCGTCGAAGCCCACGTCGTATTCGACATAGAACGGATGGCGCTTGCCGGTCATCAGCATGTCTTCGACCCGTGGCAGGCGCATCTTGGTCGGTTGGCCGGTCAGGTGCGCGATCACCGCGCACAGGCAGGCCGGGCTCGCGGCCTGGGTTTCCTTGCCGCCGAAACCGCCGCCCATGCGGCGCATGTCGACGACGATCTTGTTCATCGACACGTCCAGCACTTCCGCTACCAGTTTTTGCACTTCGGTGGGGTTCTGCGTGGAGCAGTAGACGATCATGCCGCCGTCTTCAGTGGGCATTACCGAAGAGATCTGGGTTTCGAGGTAGAAGTGCTCCTGGCCGCCGATGTGCAGCGTGCCCTGGATACGGTTTTTCGCGGTCGCCAATGCCCCTGTCGAATCACCGCGTTGATGGGTGTGGGTGTCCAGCACGAAATGCTTTTTGCGATAGGCCTCGACCACGTCCAGCACCGGTTCCAGGTCTTCGTATTCGATCACGGCGGCCATGGCGGCCTTGCGTGCGGTCTCCAGGTCGCGGGCGGCCACGGCCACCACTACCTGACCGACGAACTGCACCGTGTCGATGGCCAGCAACGGATCGCCGGGCAGCAACGGGCCGATGTCTTTCAGGCCCGGTACGTCTTCGTGGGTAATGGCGATGCGCACGCCTTCGAAGGCGTAGCAGGGCGCGGTGTCGATGCTGATGATGCGGGCATGGGCGCGGTCCGACATGCGCGCATAAACGTGCAACTGGTTCGGAAACTCCAGGCGGTCGTCGATGTACTGCGCTTCACCGGCGACATGCTTGGCGGCGCTGTCGTGCTTGACGCTGCGGCCGACACCGGTGGTCAGGTCCTTGGCGAACAGTTCAGCCAATTCGGCTTGGGTCTTCTCTACGGCGTGATGATTAGACATAAGCGGTCACCCGAGTCTCGATGTGCGGTGTTTGCAGTTCGATGAAGTATTTGCGCAGCAGGTTCTGCGCGCTGAGCAGGCGATATTCCTTGCTGGCGCGGAAGTCCGAGAGCGGCGTGAAATCTTCGCCCAGGGCAGCGCAGGCACGTTCAACGGTGGCGTTGTTGAATGGCGAACCAAGCAACGCGGCTTCGCAGGCTGCGGCGCGTTTCGGAATGGCTGCCATGCCGCCGAAGGCGACGCGGGCCTCGGCCACCACGCCGTTTTCCAGGCGAATGTTGAAGGCGGCGCACACGGCGGAAATGTCGTCGTCCAGGCGCTTGGAGACTTTGTAGGCGCGGAACAGTTTTTCGACGCTGGCGCGCGGCACGATGATCTTCTCGATGAACTCGCTTTCCTGGCGCGCGGTGACGCGGTAATCGATGAAGTAATCTTCCAGCGCCAGGGTGCGGCGGGTTTCGCCTTTGCACAGCACGATTTGCGCACCGAGGGCGATCAGCAGGGGCGGCGAGTCACCAATCGGCGAGGCGTTGCCGATGTTGCCGCCGAGGGTGCCCTGGTTGCGGATCTGCAAGGAGGCGAAGCGGTGCAGCAATTCACCGAAGTCCGGGTACTCGGCGTTCAAGGCCTCGTAGCAATCGGAAAGGGCCGTAGCGGCGCCGATTTCCAGACGATCGTCAAAACGTTCGATGCGTTTCATCTCGGCGACGTTGCCGACGTAGATCATCACCGGCAGGGTGCGGTGGAACTGCGTGACTTCCAGCGCCAGGTCGGTACCGCCGGCCAACAGGCGGGCCTGTGGATAAGCGTCGTAGAGGTCGGCCAGGTCGGCCACCGTCAGCGGCACCAGGCAGCGTTTGTCGCCGCTATTGAGTTCGCCGATATCGGTAGGGGCAATGGCTTTCAGGCGCGCGATGGTGTCGGCCTCGCGGGCGTCGAACTGGTCCGGTTGCTTGCCGCAGCACGATTGCTCGGCGGCTTCCAGGATCGGCCGGTAGCCGGTGCAGCGGCAGAGGTTGCCGGCCAGCGCTTCGTGGGCCTTGGCATGATCCGGTGCATCGCTGTTCTTTTGCAGGGCAAACAGCGACATCACAAAGCCTGGGGTACAGAAACCGCATTGCGAGCCGTGGCATTCGACCATGGCTTTCTGCACGCTGTGCAGTTGACCTTTGTGCTTGAGGTCTTCAACGCTGATCAGCTGTTTGCCGTGCAGGGACGAGACGAAGGTCAGGCACGAGTTGAGGCTGCGATAGCGAATGTGTTCGCGGCCGTCATCATCCGTTTGCAATTCGCCGACCACCACGGTGCAGGCGCCGCAGTCACCGCTGGCGCAGCCTTCTTTGGTGCCGGGTTTGCCCACATGGTCGCGCAGATAATTGAGCACGGTCAGGTTCGGGTCCAGGGCGTGCTCGCTACGGAGTTCCTGGTTTAGTAAAAACTGGATCACGGAAGGCCTCGCAGACTCATTATTGTTGTTAACCGATAGGACCGAATTTAGCAGGTCTGACTTTTCGGTCAATGATTTTCTGACTTAAAGGTCAGGAAATTGCATTTTGTCGATCAACCACCTGTTCCTTAATTATTGTCGCTGGTTCGATAGCCTGCCTTTTTGCTTGAATTAGCTTGAATCGTGCCAAAAACCTCCGGGCGGGCACTCCGCCATGAGGCAGCAATTGCGCTACACTGCGCCGCTTGTACAGATCGAAGAGTTTGAAGAACAACCATGACGTTCAAGGCGCCGGACAGCCTCGCCGAGCAAATCGCTCACCACCTCGCCGAACGCATCATTCGCGGCGAAATGAAGCCCGGGGAGCGCATCCAGGAACAGAAGGTCACACTGGCCCTCAATGTCAGCCGTGGTTCGGTCCGCGAGGCTCTGCTGATCCTCGAGCGTCGGCACCTGATCGCGATCCTGCCGCGACGTGGCGCCCATGTGACCGAGCTCACGCCGCACAAGGTGCAGAGCCTGTGCACGCTGATGAGCGAGATGTACATCCTGCTGGCCAACTCCGTGGCCAGTGGCTGGAAAGTCCAGGCTGACCTGGCGCCGTTCGTGCAGATTCAGCAGCGCCTGACCGCCAGCTACGAGCGCCAGGACATCCACACCTTCGTCGACGACAGCTTCAGCGTGATGCGTGCCACCTATGGGTTTGCCAATAACCCGTACCTGCAGGAAACCGTCGA
Source organism: Pseudomonas sp. Pseusp3 (assembly GCF_047304225.1). Taxonomy (NCBI): domain Bacteria; kingdom Pseudomonadati; phylum Pseudomonadota; class Gammaproteobacteria; order Pseudomonadales; family Pseudomonadaceae; genus Pseudomonas; species Pseudomonas sp. Pseusp3. The sequence goes on from NZ_JBGLYV010000068.1 coordinate 11,567, forward strand.
GAATCTGCAGCCGGCCATGAGTCGTGCCTATTTCCTTGCCCTGGACCAGCGCAAGGCGTCGATGAGCGAGTTCCTGGAACTGTTCGAACGCTTGCTCGCGGCCGTGATCGCCCGTGACTTTGTGCAGATTCGCGTGGTGCTGACGGCTTACGCCCAGCGCAGTTGCGAGCTGGTGATCTCCGCTCTGACGGACGCCTGAGCGTGCGCCTAAAGTGCATCAAGCTGGCGGGGTTCAAGTCCTTCGTCGACCCGACCACGGTGAACTTTCCCAGTAACATGGCGGCGGTGGTCGGACCCAATGGCTGCGGCAAGTCGAACATCATCGACGCCGTGCGCTGGGTAATGGGCGAAAGTTCGGCGAAGAACCTGCGCGGCGAGTCGATGACCGACGTCATCTTCAATGGCTCTACCAGCCGCAAGCCGGTGAGCCAGGCGAGCATCGAGCTGGTGTTCGATAACTCCGACGGGACACTGCTCGGCGAGTACGCTGCCTACGCGGAAATTTCCATTCGCCGCAAAGTGACCCGCGACAGCCAGACCACCTATTACCTCAACGGCACCAAATGCCGGCGTCGTGACATTACTGACATCTTCCTCGGCACCGGCCTTGGTCCGCGCAGTTACTCGATCATCGAGCAGGGGATGATCTCCAAGCTGATCGAGTCCAAGCCCGAAGACCTGCGTAACTTCATCGAAGAAGCCGCGGGCATCTCCAAGTACAAGGAGCGCCGGCGCGAGACGGAAAACCGTATCCGCCGCACCCACGAAAACCTTGAGCGCCTCACCGACCTGCGTGAAGAGCTTGAGCGTCAGCTCGAACGCTTGCACCGCCAGGCCGAGGCCGCCAGGAAGTATCAGGAATTCAAGGGCGAGGAGCGTCAGCTCAAGGCCCAGCTGTCAGCCCTGCGCTGGCAGGCGCTGAACGATCAGGTCGGCCAGCGTGAAGCGATCATCGGTAATCAGGAAGTTTCCTTCGAAGCCCTGGTGGCCGAGCAACGCAATGCCGACGCGAGCATCGAGCGCCTGCGTGACGGGCACCACGACCTGTCGGAGCGCTTCAATCTGGTGCAAGGGCGCTTCTACTCGGTCGGCGGCGACATTGCCCGGGTCGAGCAGAGCATCCAGCACGGCCAGCAGCGTCTGCGGCAATTGCAGGACGACCTGAAAGAAGCCGAGCGCGCACGCCTGGAAACCGAATCCCACCTGGGCCACGACCGCACGTTGCTGCTGACCCTCGGCGAAGAGCTGGACATGCTCACCCCGGAACAGGAAGTCACCAGCGCCGCCGCCGAAGAGGCCGCTGCCGCGCTGGAAGAATCCGAAACCACCATGCATGGCTGGCAGGAGCAGTGGGATACGTTCAACCTCAGCGCCGCCGAGCCGCGCCGTCAGGCCGAAGTGCAGCAATCGCGGATCCAGCAGCTGGAAACCAGCCTTGAGCGTCTGGCCGATCGCCAGAAGCGTCTTGGTGAAGAGCGCGCCTTGCTCTCGGCGGACCCGGAAGACGCGGCGATCATGGAACTCAGCGAGCAGCTCGCTGAATCCGAAGCGACCCTTGAGGATTTGCAGACCAGCGAAGAAGCGCAGGTCGAAAAACTTGAGCAATTGCGTCAGGAGCTGCAGCAGGCGCTGTCGGCGCAACAGCAGGCCCAAGGTGATTTGCAGCGGCTCAACGGGCGGCTGGCTTCGCTTGAAGCCTTGCAGCAAGCCGCGCTCGACCCGGGTACCGGTACCGCCGAATGGCTGCGCGAGCAGCACCTGGCGGATCGTCCGCGCCTGGCCGAAGGGCTGAAGGTTGAAGCCGGTTGGGAGCTGGCGGTGGAAACCGTGCTCGGTGCCGACTTGCAAGCGGTGCTGGTGGACGATTTCAACGATTTCGATCTGTCGGGCTTTGCCCAGGGCGATTTGCGTTTGCTCAGCCCGGCCAGCGATGGCGTACGAGTGCCGGGCAGCTTGCTGGACAAGGTTGAAGCGCAGATCGACCTGTCGCCATGGCTGGGGCAGGTCAAGCCGGTCGACAGCCTTGAACAGGCCTTGGCCTTGCGCGGGCAACTGGCTGCCGGGCAGAGCCTGATCAGTCGTGACGGTTACTGGGTCGGTCGGCATTTTCTGCGGGTGCGCCGGGCCAGTGAAGCGGAAAGCGGCGTGCTCGCCCGTGGTCAGGAAATCCAGCAACTGGGCCTTGAGCGCGAAGCGCTTGAAGCCGCTGTCGAAACCCTGGAAACCCAACTGCAGAATCTCAGGGCGCAACAGCGTCAGCAGGAAAACGGTCGCGAACATTTGCGCCGCTTGCTGCAGGACGAAGCGCGTCAGCAAGGTGAGTTGAAGGCTCAATTGTCGGCCGGCAAAGCCAAGGTCGAGCAATTGACCCTGCGCCGTACCCGCCTCGACGAAGAGCTCACCGAGCTGGACGAACAACGCGCCCTGGAGCACGAAAACATCGGCGAAGCGCGCCTGCAATTGCAGGAAGCCCTCGACAGCATGGCGCTGGACACTGAGCAGCGTGAGTTGCTGCTGGCGCAGCGCGACAGTTTGCGTGAGCGCCTGGACCGGGTGCGTCAGGAAGCGCGGCAACACAAGGATCACGCCCACCAGTTGGCGGTGCGTTTAGGTTCGCTCAAGGCACAGCATGATTCGACGCGCCAGGCGCTGGAGCGTCTGGAGATGCAGTCCGAGCGGCTGACCGAAAAGCGCGAGCAACTGAGCCTCAATCTGGAGGAGGGCGAAGCGCCACTGGAAGAATTGCGTTTGAAGCTCGAGGAGTTGCTCGACAAACGCATGACCGTCGACGAAGAGCTCAAGACCGCGCAGATCGCCCTTGAAGACGCCGACCGCGAATTGCGCGACGCCGAGAAGCGCCGCAGCCAGGCCGAACAACAATCCCAGTTGATTCGCAGTCAGCTCGAAACCCAACGCATGGAATGGCAAGCCCTGACCGTGCGCCGCAAGACCTTGCACGACCAGTTGCTGGAAGACGGCTACGATCTCCACGGCGTACTTGCGACATTGACTGCCGAGGCCAGCGAGAAGGAAGCCGAGGAAGAACTTGAGCGCATCGCCGCGAGGATTCAGCGCCTGGGCGCGATCAACCTGGCGGCCATCGATGAGTACCAGCAACAATCGGAGCGTAAACGTTATCTGGATGCCCAGAATGACGATCTGGTGGAAGCGCTCGACACCCTTGAGAACGTGATTCGCAAGATCGACAAGGAAACCCGCAACCGTTTCAAGGATACCTTTGATCAGATCAATGGCGGTTTACAGGCGCTTTTCCCAAAAGTTTTCGGTGGAGGTCGCGCGTATTTGGAACTGACGGGCGAAGATTTACTCGATACAGGGGTAACAATCATGGCGCAGCCGCCCGGAAAGAAGAACAGCACCATCCATTTGCTCTCCGGCGGCGAAAAAGCCCTGACCGCATTGGCCCTGGTTTTTGCGATCTTCAAATTGAATCCGGCGCCGTTCTGCATGCTCGATGAAGTTGACGCGCCGCTGGATGACGCTAACGTTGGACGCTACGCGCGATTGGTAAAAGAGATGTCACAGACAGTGCAGTTCATCTATATCACCCACAACAAGATCGCCATGGAAATGGCCGAACAACTGATGGGTGTGACGATGCACGAACCCGGTTGTTCACGTCTGGTGGCAGTGGATGTCGAGGAGGCGATGGCGATGGTGGACGCCTGAGTCGTGATTGCAGGAAGAGTGTTTACGGTTCGTAGGACTCTTTTCCACGCTTCGACTTGCTGGCCAATCGACATATTCGCGCTAGCCGACGTGGTAGACGGTGTAAAGTTACCTTTGGTCGTGCTAGTTTAATGTCAATTTTTCGTATACGTGGGCAAAACGCCTGTCAGAACATAGAGTTGGCGCCACGTTTTAAAGCGGTTTACAGGTTGTAAACCCCTTATTTTTCAGCATTTTTCATAGAGGCACGGGATTACATGGAAATCGGTCTGCGCGAGTGGCTGATCGTCATCGGCATAATTGTCATTGCCGGTATTCTTTTCGATGGCTGGCGCCGTATGCGCGGCGGCAAGGGAAAACTGAAGTTCCGTCTTGATCGAAGTCTGTCCAACCTGCCGGACGAGGATAGCAGCGCCGAGCTGCTGGGCCCGCCGCGAGTGCTGGACACCCATAAAGAGCCGCAACTGGACGAGCAGGACCTGCCGTCGGTGAGCATGCCGGCCCGGGAGCCTCGCGAGTCGGGCTCCAAGCGCGGCAAGCGTGGCCACAGCGAGCCTTCCCAGGGCGACATGAACCTCAGCCTGGATCTGGACGGCGGCCCGAGTTTCAGCAGCCGCGACGATGATTTCCCGGCCGAAACCAAGTCCTCGCCATCGGTCGGCGACAAGGAACAGCCGCAAGCTGAAGAAGTGCTGGTGATCAGCGTGATCTGCCGCGACGCTGCCGGCTTCAAGGGCCCTGCGCTGTTGCAGAACATTCTGGAAAGCGGCCTGCGTTTCGGCGAGATGGATATTTTCCACCGTCACGAAAGCATGGCGGGCAACGGTGAAGTCCTGTTCTCCATGGCCAACGCCGTCAAGCCGGGCGTATTCGACCTGGACGACATCGACCACTTCAGCACCCCGGCGGTGAGCTTCTTCCTGGGCCTGCCAGGCCCTCGCCATCCGAAGCAAGCCTTCGACGTGATGGTGGCCGCGGCGCGTAAACTGTCCCAGGAGCTCAACGGCGAACTGAAGGACGACCAGCGCAGCGTACTGACCGCCCAGACGATCGAGCACTACCGTCAGCGCATCGTGGAATTCGAACGCCGCGCCCTGACCCAGAAGCGTTGATTGAAATGGTTATTCCCGCGCGGCGCGCGGGATGATCGGCAAAACGGATTGAGCAGCTTCGGCTGCTCTTTTGCTTTATGAGAGAACACCCATGACCGCCGCCAAGAACCGTATTTTAGAGCTGCGCGCTGAGCTGGATCAGCACAACTATCGTTACCATGTGCTCGACGAGCCGAGCATTCCGGACGCCGAATACGACCGCTTGTTCAACGAGCTCAAGGCGCTGGAAGCGGCCAATCCCGAACTGATCACCAGCGACTCGCCCACCCAGCGAGTGGGCAGCGCGGCGCTGTCGGCGTTTACCCAGGTGCGCCACGAAGTACCGATGCTCAGCCTCGGCAACGCCTTCGAAGAAACCGACATGCGTGAGTTCGACCGTCGGGTGACCGAAGGCCTGGATTTGCCGGCGGGCGACCTGTTCGGTGGCGGCGCAACCGTTGAATATAGCTGTGAACCCAAGCTCGATGGCCTGGCCGTCAGCCTGCTGTATCAGGATGGCATCCTGGTGCGCGGCGCGACCCGCGGTGATGGCACGACTGGCGAAGACATCAGCGTCAACGTGCGCACGGTACGCAATATTCCGCTCAAGCTGCACGGCACTGGCTGGCCGGCGACCCTGGAAGTGCGTGGCGAAGTGTTCATGTCCAAGGCCGGTTTCGAGCGGCTCAATGCCACGCAGCTGGAAGTCGGCGGCAAGACCTTCGCCAACCCGCGCAACGCGGCGGCAGGCAGTTTGCGCCAGCTGGATTCGAAGATCACCGCCAATCGTCCGCTGGAATTCTGCTGCTATGGCATCGGCCAGGTGTCGGCGGACATTGCCGACACGCACGCCGGCAATTTGCAGCAACTCCAGGCCTGGGGCATGCCGATCAGTCATGAGCTGAAGCTGGCGCAGGGTATCGCCGAATGTCTGGATTACTACCGCGACATCGGTGAGCGGCGCAGCGCGCTACCTTATGAAATCGACGGTGTGGTGTTCAAGGTCAACAGCATTGCCTCCCAGCGCGAACTGGGTTTTCGCGCCCGTGAGCCGCGTTGGGCCATCGCCCACAAATTCCCGGCGATGGAAGAACTCACCGAACTGCTCGATGTGGAGTTCCAGGTCGGCCGAACCGGTGCGGTGACGCCGGTGGCGCGTCTGAAACCGGTCAAGGTCGCCGGTGTCACGGTGGCCAACGCCACGCTGCACAACATGGATGAAGTGGCGCGCCTGGGCCTGATGATCGGTGACACGGTGATCATCCGTCGTGCGGGTGACGTGATTCCGCAAGTGGTGCAAGTGGTCATGGAGCGTCGTCCGGAAAGCGCCCGGCCGGTGCAGATTCCCGAGCAGTGCCCGGTGTGCGGTTCCCATGTCGAACGCACGCAACTGATCAAGCGCAGCAAGGGCCGCGAGACGGTCAGCGAAGGCGCGGTGTATCGCTGCGTCGGCCGCCTGGCCTGTGGCGCGCAACTCAAACAGGCAATCATTCACTTCGTGTCCCGGCGCGCCATGGACATCGAGGGCCTGGGTGAGAAGAGTGTCGAGCAACTGGTGGACGAAGGCCTGGTGAGTTCGCCGGCCGATCTGTACGCCCTGACGTTCGAGCAGATCGTCGATCTGGAAGGCTTTGCCGAGCTGTCGAGCAAGAACCTGCTCGGCGCCATCGAAGACAGCAAGAAGCCAGGCCTGGCACGGTTCATCTACGCCCTCGGCATTCCCGATGTCGGCGAGGAGACGGCCAAGGTGCTGGCCCGCTCCCTGGGTTCGCTGGAGCGGGTGCAACAGGCCTTGCCACAGGTGCTGACGTACTTGCCGGACGTCGGGCTGGAAGTCGCGTACGAGATCCACAGCTTCTTCGAGGACGCGCACAACCAGCAGGTGATCGCCGATTTGCTCAAGCATGGCATGCAGATTCAGGATCAGGGCGAGTTGGGTGCCGAGTTTGCCGCAAGTACGACATTGGGCGGTTTCCTCGACAAGCTGCATATTCCGTCGGTCGGTCCGGGAGGGGCGCAGAAACTGGCGGACAAGTTCGGCTCGTTGCAGGCGGTGATCGGCGCTGACTGGCTCGACATGCGTCAGGCGCTACCGGAGAAACAAGCCAATTCGGTGCGCGAGTTCTTTGCGCTCGAAGAAAATCGCCAATTGGCCGAAGCGGCCGAGAAGCAACTGGTCGATTTCGGCATGCACTGGCAGAGCGAGAAGAAGGTTGTCGAAGGCTTGCCGCTGGCCGGGCAGACCTGGGTGCTGACCGGCTCCCTGGAGCTGATGAGCCGCGATGTGGCCAAGGACAAGCTCGAAAGCCTGGGGGCCAAGGTCGCCGGCTCCGTGTCGGCCAAGACCCATTGCGTGGTGGCTGGACCCGGCGCGGGCTCCAAGTTGACCAAGGCTAATGAGCTGGGCTTGAAAGTGCTGGATGAAGAGGCGTTTGTTGAAACATTGCGCGGGTACGGCAAGGTAGATTGAGCAGCAATTCAACCTGTAGGAGCGAGCCTGCTCGCGATGGTGGATCAGGCGCATTGATGTCGACTGACACTCCATCGCGAGCAGGCTTGCTCCTACAGGGGGTGCGTTCGACCTGGGAACGATCCTCCTTGGGAAATGATCTAGTCTTGGCAAGCCCAGGGAGAGATCGCCATGTACCGTTTCTTCGAACAGCTCAGCTCGCGCATCACCGCGCCGTTCATGGGTGAAAGTTCGCGCAACAGCAAGGTGTGGCCGTGTCGTTGCGGGCAGTCGCTGTTTTTTCGCAACAGCCAGTGCCTGGCCTGTTCGGCGGCGTTGGGTTATCAGCCGGAGCAGAGTCGCTTGTCCTCACTGCAGCCGGGTGCGCAAGCGGGCACCTGGCTGCTTGATGTCGATCTGGAGGCTGGCCTGTTTCGACGTTGCGCCAACCTCGATTCCCCGGCGGCCTGTAATTGGTTGCTGCCTGCCAATGACCATGAAGTCTTGTGCGTTGCCTGCAGTCTCAATCGCACCATTCCTGATCTGTCGATAACCGAGAATCACGAGCGCTGGCGCAAGGTGGAAACCGCCAAGCGGCGTCTGGTCGCGCAACTGGTCAGCCTGGGGTTGCAGGTGCTTCCCAGGACAGTCGATGAAGAGGCTGGTCTTGCCTTCGATTTCATCGGCATGGACCTCGAAGGCAAACCGCCCACCACGGGGCATGCCAATGGCTTGATCACCCTCGATATCAAGGAAGCCGACGACGCGCACCGCGAGCAGATGCGAGTGCATTTGCACGAACCCTATCGCACGCTGCTCGGGCATTTTCGTCACGAGGTCGGGCATTACTACTGGGACCGCTTGATTGCCAGCAGCCATTGGCTGGAGCCTTTTCGCCGGTTGTTCGGCGATGAGCGCGCCAGCTATGCCGAAGCCATTGAGCGACATTATCAGCAGGGTGCGCCGCCCGACTGGCAACAGCACTACGTCAGCGCCTACGCGACCATGCACCCGTGGGAAGACTGGGCGGAAACCTGGGCGCATTACCTGCACATGATGGATGCCGTGGACACCGCGCTGGGCTTTGGCATGAGCGCTCGGGAACTGGAATTCGACTATCAGCCGTTTCCGCCTGAAACCCTCTACGATCCGCAGCATCCAGGTGGCGGGGCTTTTCTGTCATTCGTCAATGCGTGGATCGAACTGGCCGGCATGCTCAATGAACTGTCACGCAGCATGGGGCAGCCGGATTTCTATCCGTTCGTCCTGCCGCCTGCGGTGATCGCCAGGCTGCACTTTATCCACCTGGTGATTCAGCAGGAGGGCGGCAGGGCGGACGAGGTGCTTCAGGCGCAATAGCAAGTGCTTGAACCCCCTCATATTTTTAATCCTAACCAACGGTTGTAACTTCGCCTCAGATAGGTACAATGGCGCGGCTCGCCGTCAGGTGAGCGTCGTTATGGTGACCCCATCGGTCCCCCCGCAACGATCAGCCGTGAACCCGGTCAGGCCTGGAAGGGAGCAGCCGCAGCGGTGACATTGTGTGCCGGGGTGTGGCTGGTGGGGTCGCCACCTATCTCTAAATCCTTGAGTCTACAAGGATTTGTCAGTAAAAATCTCGAAGTGTGACTGCGTTCTGGTACGCCAAAGTGGTGCGCCATGCGAGCGTGCAGGCTTTACGTTTGCACTCTTCAAAACCTTACTGCGCTCTCCAATTGCCTTGCTGTGGCATCTTTGCACACCTTCTCGCTGCTGGCCCAGGTTGGCAAACACTCCACACTCCATTGGCTACGTGTCCTGGTCCGATCAGGGGCAATCTTCCGTTGATTTTTTGGGTTTACCGGAGTCATCGCCATAGGCAAATCGAATAGTTGGCCATGTTGTTATGAAGATTCGATATTTGCACGGATTGATATCTGGTCCTATTGGTTATTATGGGTAAATGCTTAGTTCTATCAATTTGTAAGGAACGATAGTTTCAAGGCATTAAGGCAGGCGTGCGTTTTGAAAGGAATCGTGAAAGTGTCGGAGTTTTGACTTGTCGCTGAGTCGGGCGGGGACGGACTTCAGTCTTGCCATTAGAGTGTTTTCAAGGTGGAGGCTTGAGGTCTGATTTTTAGCTAGGCTGTGATGAACAGTGGTGACGTAATCGCAGTGTCGACAATGTCAGTGGGTAAGGGGGTGCAAATCAAGGCACCTCAAAACGGATTTTGGTTGCTTTTCGGGCGGGAGTGTCTGGCATGAGTTCATTGTCTACAGTGCTGCAGTCGAGATGGGTCGGATTTTATAGCGGAGTTATCCTGGCGGGGGTGTGGAGTGTTTTTGCTTATGCTCATCTGGTCCGATTTCAGGAAACGCATGAACTGACCATGCTTTTGTTCTGTCTGGCCGAGACGCTGACAGCAGTTTTGTACATTTTTCGAAGCGAGCCAAAGACGGTTTCGGTCATTCCGCTCGACTGGTTGATGGCGGCAGGTGGGACGTTTGCCCCATTATTTTTCCGGCCGGAGGCTTGGGGAGTACTTCCGTGGGCGAGTTTTCTGATTGTTGTGGGAACGGTCATTCAGGTGCTGGGTGTACTTTCTCTAAACCGCAGCTTTGCGATCGTTGCAGCGAAGCGGGTTATCAAGACTGCATGGATGTATCGCGTGGTGCGTCATCCTATCTATGCCAGTTATTGCCTGACGTTTACGGGCTATGTGTTGGAAAATACATCGCTGGCGAATGTAACGATCTATGCAGCAACTATCGGTTTTCTGGTCGCGCGAATATTTCGAGAGGAAGCGCATCTTTCTCTTGATCCATTATATCGAGAGTATATGCAGGGTGTTCGTTTTCGGCTTGTTCCATTCATATTTTAGTTTCCGGGTGTTGACTGGCACGCTTACATGTGGGGTTGCCACCTTAACGCCAGGCGAGTGTTCTCTCGCGTTATCTTTCTGAAAACACCCTTTGGCTAGTTGCCAGGATCTTGTCCGGGGCGGTTTTTTGTCGTTTCCGATTTATCCACAGCCACAGGCTCGCCACCGATATACAACCGAACAGTCTCATCGATCTCCCCGGACATCTTCATCCGCACCAGTGTGCGCAGAATGCGCTCCACCGGCACTTGCGGGTCGTTGCGTACGTAGCAGCCGATATTCTGCTCCTGCAGCACCGCCACACTGTGCAGTTGTTGTTCCGGCAGCAGGCGCTGGTTGAACCAGTCCAGGCTCCATTGATTGCTGACTGCATAGCGGTTGCGGCCGGCGAGGAGTTTTTCCAGCACCTGTTCCTGGCTGCGTGCGTCGTCGCGATGCAACTGGTTGGTGTCGAACAGCGGTTGCAGGGTCGGGTAGCTGTAGCTCAGCACGGTGCCGATGGACTGGTTTGGCAGATCTGCCGGGTTCACGGCGTCGGGCTGCGCATGCCGGGCGACCAACAGGTCGGGCTGGGTAAAGAGCGGGATGCTCCAGATGTAGTCGCCGGACTGCCGGGGCAGCCACGATTGCGCGGCATAACAGCGGACATCGACCTCGCCTTGCTCCATGGCGCTTTGCACTCGCCCGCGGGGCAATACATGGAATTCGGCCGGTAAGCCGACCTGGGTCGCGAGACTGAGCATCACGTCATACAGGATGCCCTGGGTCGGTTTGCCCCGTTCCAGTTGCACCATGGGCATGGTCCAACTGTCGCTTATCACGAAGCGCAGCGGTGCTGGCGCGGCCGCTCCGTCCAGGCTGATCAACAGCAATGCCCCCATGGCCAGCCTCATAAACACTCCGTTAAAAGCCCCCGATGTGCAGCTTGGCCAGAATACACGAGCGCACCGGATGCAATTTGTGCCTTGCTCCGCTAGCATTAGCCGCTTCTGCTTCCTTCGCTGCGACGGTTTTCGATGAGTTATCAGGTTCTTGCACGTAAATGGCGTCCGCGCTCGTTCCGCGAAATGGTCGGCCAGACCCATGTGCTCAAGGCTCTGATCAATGCCTTGGACAGCCAGCGGCTGCACCACGCCTACCTCTTTACCGGTACCCGTGGGGTCGGCAAGACCACCATCGCGCGGATCATTGCCAAATGCCTGAACTGTGAAACAGGTATCACTTCGACCCCCTGCGGTGAATGCTCGGTGTGCCGCGAAATCGACGAAGGCCGCTTTGTCGACCTGATCGAAATCGACGCCGCGAGCCGCACCAAGGTCGAAGATACCCGCGAATTGCTCGACAACGTGCAGTACGCCCCGAGCCGCGGGCGCTTCAAGGTCTACCTGATCGACGAAGTGCACATGCTCTCCAGCCATTCGTTCAACGCGCTGCTCAAAACCCTTGAGGAGCCGCCACCCTACGTCAAGTTCATCCTGGCGACCACTGATCCGCAGAAACTTCCGGCAACGATTCTGTCGCGGTGCCTGCAGTTCTCCCTGAAGAACATGACGCCGGAACGCGTTGTCGAGCACTTGACCCACGTGCTGGGTGCCGAGAACGTACCGTTCGAAGACGATGCGCTGTGGTTGCTGGGCCGTGCCGCCGACGGATCGATGCGTGATGCCATGAGCCTGACCGATCAGGCCATTGCCTTCGGTGAAGGCAAGGTCCTGGCGGCCGACGTGCGGGCGATGCTCGGGACGCTCGATCACGGGCAGGTCTACGACGTCCTGCATGCGCTGATCGAAGGCGATGCCAAGGCGTTGCTCGAAGCCGTCCGCCACCTGGCCGAACAGGGCCCGGACTGGAACGGCGTGCTTTCGGAAATTCTCAATGTGCTGCACCGCGTTGCCATCGCCCAGGCGTTGCCGGAAGGTGTCGATAACGGTCATGGCGACCGTGATCGCGTGCTGGCACTGGCCCAGGCGTTGCCGGCCGAAGACGTGCAGTTCTACTACCAGATGGGCCTGATCGGCCGCCGCGACTTGCCGCTGGCGCCGGATCCCCGGGGCGGTTTTGAAATGGTGTTGCTGCGGATGCTGGCATTCCGGCCCGCAGACACCGCGGATGCCCCAAGGCAACCGCTAAAGCCAGTGGGGATCAGCCAGGCCACAGTTGATTCCGCAAATTCAGTGGCTGCCGCGCCGGTTGTTGCGCCGGTAGTCGCTGCGGCCGTAGCACCGATAGCGGCTGTGCCGGTGGCGGCGCCAGCGCCTGCGCCGGAACCGGAAGCGCCGGTCGTTGTGCCAGAGCCTGCGCCTGCGCCTGTGGTTGAAGCGGTGGTGGTTGAAGAGGTTGTCGACCTGCCATGGAATGACCCGGTCGAGCCCGCGCCCGTTCAGCAACCGGCGGTGGAGCCTGTACTGGAAACCGCCAGCGAACAACCCGAATTACCGCCGATGCCGTTGCCGACGCCGGACAGCGTGGTGCCGGACGCCCCTGAGTGGGCTGCCGCGCCGATCCCGGAACCTTCGGTGGCCGACGTCGATGCCGCGACGCCGGGCATGGACCTGGATGACGAGCCGCCGCTGGACGAGGATTACATCGAGCCGGACATGGATTCGGCCTACAGTTACCTCGACGAACTGGCCAGCGAGCATGCTGCTGACCCGGCTCCGGAACCCGAGCCTGAGCCCGCGGCAATGCCGGCCACCGGTCTGGCCCTGCAATGGCTGGAGCTGTTCCCGAAATTGCCGATTTCCGGCATGACCGGCAGTATCGCCGCCAACTGCACGCTGATCGCGGTGGATGGCGACAATTGGCTGATGCACCTGGACCCGGCACACAGTGCCTTGTTCAACGCCACTCAGCAGCGTCGTCTCAACGATGCGCTGAACCAGTATCACCAGCGCACGCTGACCCTGAACATCGAGCTGATCAAGCCCGAGCAGGAAACTCCGGCACAGGCGGCTTCTCGGCGCCGCGCCGACCGTCAGCGCGAGGCGGAGGAATCGATCCACGGTGATCCGTTCATCCAGCAAATGATGCAGCAGTTCGGTGCGGTGATCCGTAACGATACTATTGAGCCTGTCGACGCCCTGGTCACTCAGGGCTAATAACTGAAGGTGCTCGGCCGCATGGGCCGGGCGCTGTTTTGATCCAAGTACTTTTGAGGTGATTACCATGATGAAAGGTGGCATGGCCGGCCTGATGAAGCAGGCGCAGCAGATGCAGGAAAAAATGGCCAAGATGCAGGAAGAACTGGCCAACGCCGAAGTCACCGGTAAGGCCGGTGGCGATATGGTCACCGTGGTGATGACCGGTCGCCATGACGTCAAGAGCGTCACCATCGACCCAAGCCTGGTTGAAGGCCTGAGCGAGGACGACAAGGAAATGCTCGAAGCGGTCGTCGCTGCCGCCGTCAACGACGCCGTGCGCAAGATCGAAGCCAACAGCCAGGAAAAAATGGGCAGCATGACTGCCGGCATGCAACTGCCGCCGGGCATGAAACTGCCATTCTGATTCGCCTTCAGGCGGCAGATGAGCTACAAAAATGCCAGGCATTGCGCCTGGCATTTTTGTTTCTGGCTGACAGATATGTGTGGCTGACATGCCGCCATCGTCGGATCGCCGCCCGGAGCAAGCCCGCTCCCACAGGGGATTGCATTCCAAATGTGGGAGCGGGCTTGCTCGCGAAGAAGTCGCCTCGGTCTTGCTGAATAAACATCGAACGCCAAACCACCACAAAGGTCTGCTCCCTATATCACCGAACCTCATCGATTACAGGAGACGCTGCCATGTCCGACCCCATGACCCTCAATCAACGTATTGTCCTGGCTTCTCGCCCGGTAGGCGCGCCAACGCCGGAAAACTTCCGAATGGAGCGGGTACCGCTGCCGGATCTGGCCGACGGTCAGGTGCTGCTCAAGACCGTTTTCCTGTCGCTGGATCCCTACATGCGCGGACGCATGAGTGACGCACCTTCCTACGCTGCACCGGTGGAAATCGGCGAAGTCATGACCGGGGGTGCTGTCAGCCGGGTCGAGCGATCGCTCAATCCGAAGTTTCAGGAAGGTGATCTCGTGGTCGGTGCCACCGGTTGGCAAAGCCACAGCATCAATGACGGACGCAGCATCATCCCGGTGCCCTCGGGATTGCCAAGTGCGTCGATGGCCCTTGGGGTGTTGGGGATGCCGGGCATGACCGCGTACATGGGACTGATGGACATCGGCCAGCCCAAGGCCGGCGAGACCCTGGTGGTTGCAGCGGCGTCCGGCGCGGTGGGTTCGGTGGTCGGCCAGGTGGCGAAAATCAAGGGACTGCGTGTGGTCGGCGTGGCCGGCGGCGCGGACAAGTGCCGGTATGTGGTCGATGAATTGGGTTTCGACGCCTGCATCGACCACAAGAGCCCCGATTTTGCTGAAGAACTGGCACACGCCTGTCCCAAAGGCATCGACATTTATTATGAAAACGTCGGCGGCAAAGTGTTCGACGCCGTGGTGCCGTTGCTCAATCCCAAGGCGCGGATTCCACTGTGCGGCCTGATTGCCTCCTATAACGCCTATGAAGCGCCGAGCGGGCCGGATCGCCTGCCGCTGTTGCAGCGCACCTTGTTGACCAAGCGGGTGCGCATCCAGGGCTTCATCGTGTTCGATGACTATGGTGATCGCCAGCCGGAATTCCTCAGTGCCATGGCGCCCTGGGTGCGCGATGGCAAAGTGAAATTCCGCGAAGATGTGGTCCATGGCCTGGAGCAGGCTCCCGATGCGTTCATCGGCATGCTGGAAGGGCGCAACTTCGGCAAACTGGTGGTTCAGGTTTCCCGGGACTGAGTTATTGACGCTGCAATTTGACGCTTAACCGAGGCGCGGGTATAAACCGCGTCTCGTTGTTTTGTCGGACTTTTCCACCATGAGCTTCAGCCCTTTGATTCGCCAACTGATCGACGCCCTGCGAATTTTGCCAGGCGTGGGTCAGAAAACCGCCCAGCGCATGGCGTTGCAGTTGCTCGAACGCGACCGCAGCGGCGGCTCGCGACTGGCTCTGGCCCTGAGCCAGGCCATGGAAGGGGTCGGTCACTGCCGCTTGTGCCGTACGCTGACTGAAGATGATCTGTGCCCGCAATGCGCCGATACCCGTCGCGACGACACCTTGCTCTGCGTGGTGGAAGGCCCGATGGACGTCTATGCCGTGGAGCAGACCGGTTTCCGCGGGCGCTATTTCGTGCTCAAGGGCCATCTGTCGCCGCTCGACGGCCTGGGGCCGGAAGCCATCGGCATTCCGCAATTGATGGCACGGATCGAAGAGGCCGGCACTTTCACCGAAGTCATCCTGGCCACCAACCCGACCGTGGAAGGTGAAGCCACGGCGCACTACATCGCCCAATTGCTCAGCAGCAAAGGCCTGATCGCCTCGCGTATCGCCCATGGCGTGCCGCTCGGTGGCGAGCTGGAACTGGTCGATGGCGGCACACTGGCGCATTCGTTTGCCGGGCGCAAGCCGATTTCGCTCTGAGTTTTGTGGTGTCTTTTCTGGCGCCTTCGTCGGATCGCCGCCCGGAGCAAGCCCGCTCCCACATATGGAATGCAATCCCCTGTGGGAGCGGGCTTGCTCGCGAAGGGCGCGCCTCGGTTTCACTGATTCACACAATCCTGTTGAAAACCAAGCAAGCGCTCGGTTAACTTCACTGACCCCTTCAGTGGAGCTCGCCGATGCCTGCCTTTCAGGAATACTTCGACCCCAGCCACCAATTGGTCCGCGACAGCGTCAGACGTTTCGTCGAGCGCGAGATTCTTCCTGATATCGAGCAGTGGGAAGAAGCCGAAAGCTTTCCTCGCGAGCTCTACCTCAAGGCCGGCGCGGCGGGGATTCTCGGCATCGGTTACCCGGAGGTTTATGGCGGCAGCCACGAAGGGGATCTGTTCGCCAAGGTTGCCGCCAGTGAAGAGTTGATGCGCTGCGGCTCGGGCGGCCTGGTTGCCGGCCTGGGTTCGCTGGATATCGGCTTGCCGCCCATTCTCAAGTGGGCCCGGCCCGAAGTGCGTGATCGTGTGCTGCCGCAGGTGCTGTCGGGAGAAAAGATCAGCGCCCTGGCCATCACCGAGCCCGGTGGCGGCTCCGACGTCGCCAACCTGCAGACTCGTGCCGTGCGAGAGGGCGATTTTTACCGGGTCAGTGGCAGCAAGACCTTTATCACCAGCGGTGTGCGCGCGGATTTTTATACCGTCGCGGTGCGAACCGGCGAGCCAGGTTTCGCTGGCATTAGCCTGTTGCTGATCGAGAAAGGCACACCCGGTTTCACCGTAGGACGGCAACTGAAGAAAATGGGCTGGTGGGCGTCAGACACGGCGGAACTGTTCTTCGATGATTGCCGAGTGCCCGCGGGAAATCTGATAGGCGCCGAGAACATGGGCTTTGCCTGCATCATGGGCAATTTCCAGAGTGAACGCCTTGCCCTGGCATTGATGGCCAACATGACCGCACAACTGGCGCTGGAGGAGAGCCTGAAGTGGGCACGCCAGCGTGAAGCCTTTGGCAAACCGATCGGCAAGTTTCAGGTGATCAGGCACCGTCTCGCCGAGATGGCGACCGGGCTGGAAGTGTCCCGGGAGTTCACTTACCGCCAGGCCGCGAAAATGGCGGCGGGGCAGAGCGTGATCAAGGAGATTTCCATGGCCAAGAACTTTGCGACCGATACGGCAGACCGGATCGTCACCGATGCGGTGCAGATACTCGGTGGGCTGGGTTACATGCGCGAGAGTCTGGTGGAGCGGCTGTACCGCGACAACCGGATCCTGTCGATTGGCGGCGGGACGCGGGAAGTGATGAACGAGATCATCGGCAAGCAGATGGGGCTGTAATCGGCGGTGTGGCGGCTGACGCCATTCGTCGGATCGCCGCCCGGAGCAAGCCCGCTCCCACACTTGACCGCGTACTGTCAGGAACAATGCAATGCACTGTGGGAGCGGGCTTGCTCGCGAAGGCGTCAGTACAGGCGCCAGATTACTTGTCAGTCAACGCAAACTGGGTCAGGCAGAACGTAGGAATGCCCATGTCTTCCAGGCGCTGCGAGCCACCCAGTTCCGGCAGATCGATAATCGCCGCCGCTTCATGCACCCGGGCGCCCATGCGGCGGATCAGGTTTGCGGCGGCAATCAGGGTGCCGCCGGTCGCGATCAGGTCATCGAACATCACCACCGAATCCCCCTCGCACAGGCTGTCGGCGTGCACTTCCAGGAAGGCTTCGCCGTATTCGGTCGCATAGCCCTCGGCCAGCACGTCAGCCGGCAGCTTGCCTTGCTTGCGGAACAGCACCAGCGGCTTGTTCAACTGATAGGCCAGTACCGAACCGATCAGGAAGCCACGGGCATCCATCGCGCCGATATGGGTGAAGTCAGCCTCGACGTAACGGTGAGCGAAGCTGTCCATCACCAGGCGCAGGGCCGTGGGCGACTGGAACAGCGGGGTGATGTCGCGAAAGATCACACCCGGTTTCGGGAAGTCGATGACAGGGCGAATCAGGGATTTGATGTCGAAGGAGTCGAAGGCCATAGTCGGAGAATCCTGGCAGGGCTGCAAACGACGAAGTATAACGGCGGCTGAACCGTTTCGCTCAGCCGCAACGGTTTGATTCAGCTTTCCAGTGAGCCACCGGCCAGGGCACAAAGCTGGATCGGGTCGATGATCCGGATTTCCTTGCCTTCTGCCGCGATCAATTCGTTTTGCTGGAAGCGCGTAAAGACGCGGGACACGGTCTCTACCGCCAGGCCCAGGTAGTTGCCGATTTCGTTACGCGACATGCTCAGGCGGAACTGATTGGCGGAAAAACCCCGGGCGCGAAAACGTGCCGAGAGGTTGACCAGGAACGTGGCGATGCGTTCGTCGGCGGTCTTTTTCGACAACAGCAGCATCATCTGCTGGTCGTCACGGATTTCGCGGCTCATCACGCGCATCAACTGACGGCGCAACTGCGGCAGTTGCAGGGCCAGTTCGTCGAGGCGTTCAAAGGGGATTTCACACACCGAAGTGGTTTCCAGGGCTTGAGCCGACACCGGGTGCTTTTCGGTGTCCATGCCCGACAGACCGACCAGTTCGCTGGGCAGGTGGAAACCGGTGAGCTGTTCTTCACCGGTGTCGCTCAGGCTGAAGGTCTTGAGGGCGCCAGAACGGACTGCGTAGACAGAATCGAAGGTATCGCCCTGGCGAAACAGAAACTCACCTTTTTTCAGCGGTCGGCCGCGCTTGACGATTTCGTCCAGTGCATCCATGTCTTCCAGATTCAGCGAAAGTGGCAGGCAAAGAGGGGCCAGGCTGCAATCCTTGCAATGGGCTTGATTATGAGCGCGCAGTTTTACTGGCTCGGACATTTCTTCAATCCTTGTGGGAATTCACACATAAGACGTAAGGGTAACTCACCCGAGGACATTGGGGCCAGCCTGTGGCGCTTTTGTCGCAGTGCTCTAGATCACCCGTGAGAATCGTTGCCGGCTGTGTTGTTCCAGGTACGCGTCGAAGACCATGCACACCGAGCGCACCAACAGTCGCCCGGCGGGCAGGATGGTGATCCTGTCGCGATCGAGCTCGATCAGTCCGTCTTTGGCCATGTCTTGCAGTTGGGGCCAGAGTTCGCCGAAGTAGCCTTGAAAATCGATGTTGAAGGCCTGTTCGATGTCGGCGTATTCGAGACTGAAATGGCAGATCAACTGCTGGATGACCGCACGCCGCAACCGGTCATCGGCATTGCACAGCAGGCCGCGGCTGGTGGCCAGTTGCATTGATGCAAGGGCGTTCTGATAGTGGTTCAGGTCGCTGCTGTTCTGGCAGTAAAGGTCGCCGATCTGGCTGATTGCCGAGACGCCGAGACCGATCAAGTCGCAGTGACCATGGGTGGTGTAGCCCTGGAAATTGCGTTGCAGGGTCGATTCTTCCTGGGCAATCGCCAGCTCATCGTCGGGCAGGGCGAAGTGGTCCATGCCGATGTAGCGGTAGCCGGCGCTGATCAACTGCTCAATGGTGCGCTGTAGCATTTCCAGTTTCTGCGCGGGTGTCGGCAGTTCATTGCTGTTGATGCGCCGCTGCGGCATGAAGCGTTCCGGCAGGTGGGCGTAGTTGAACACCGATAATCTGTCCGGTTGCAGGCGGATGACCTCTTCGACGGTGCGGGCGAAGTTCTCCGGCGTCTGTCTCGGCAGGCCGTAGATCAGGTCGATGTTGATCGAGCGAAACTGCAAGGTGCGGGCAGCGTCGATCACTGCGCGGGTTTCTTCCAGGCTTTGCAGGCGATTGACTGCGCGCTGGACCGCCGGGTCGAGGTCTTGCAGGCCGATGCTGACCCGATTGAAGCCCAGATCGCGCAGCAGGCCCATGGTCGACCAGTCGGCCTCACGCGGGTCTATCTCGATGCCGTAGTCGCCGGAATCGTCGTCCAGCAAATTGAAGTGTTTGCGCAAGTGCGCCATCAATTGGCGCAGTTCGTCATGGCTGAGAAAGGTCGGCGTGCCGCCACCGAAGTGCAGTTGCTCGACTTTCTGCGTGGGGTCGAGGTGGCAGGCGATCAAGCGGATCTCCTGTTCCAGGCGCCGCAAATACGGCTGCGCCCGGCCGCGATCCTTGGTGATCACCTTGTTGCAGGCGCAGTAATAGCAAATGTTCGCGCAGAACGGCACGTGCACGTACAGCGACAGCGGGCGTTGGGCCTTGCGGCTGTCGCGCAGGGCGTGAAACAGGTCGAAGGTGCCGACCTGGCTGTTGAATTGCACGGCGGTCGGGTACGAGGTGTAGCGTGGTCCCGCCAGGTCATAACGGCGGATCAGATCGGTGTCCCAACGAATGGCGTCGAGCATCATGCGGGCATTCCCCCGGATAGGCTGGCAGTGTCGGCCACTTTATGCGAGGGCGGGGCGGGGGATCTTGATTTGCATCAAGGGTCAAGAATTGTGGTACCTGTACCGGCCTCTTAGCGGGGGCGCCCCCCCCCCCCCCGGGGGGGGGGGCGGGGGGGGGGGGGCGGGGGGGGCCCCCCCGCGAAAGCCC